>JAOTXR010000045.1 GCA_029862285.1 Gammaproteobacteria bacterium | reverse complement strand
TGCCGGTACTCGCCGTGCCGTGCGTGCGATAGTGCCGAAGTGAGACTGCGTTCGAATCCTTCCTGGCGCATCAGGCCGGTCAGGCTGTCATAGCTCGACTGGATGATCTTGGAGGCCTTGCCCGACATCACCATGAGCAGGTTGCGATCGCTATTGGCGAAATCCGTCGAATTGGGACTTCTGATAATGACCAACACACCGGAAACCTCTCCATTGCCGTCAAGCACGGGGCTGGCGATAAGCTTGCAGGCCACACCCAGGGCAGCTTGTGAGGACTCGGGGTCATTGAGAACAACTGTTTTGGCGTCGGACGTGAGCGTGTCGATGAGCTTGTCCTGTAGCGAAGTTGGGAATGGCTCGGTTTCATCGGCTCTGGCTGAATCATGCCGGACGATGTTGATGCCCTGGTCGGGCATCAGCAATGCCGTCATATCGACATTGAGATACTCATTGCAGTTCTGGACCAATCCGTACAGTGCCTGGCGACCTTCATCCAGATACCGCACTTCGTCATCCGTGTAATATACGAGGTTTAGTTCTTCGTAACGCACTGCAAGTTCGCGCGCCATCGAGTTGAGCTCGCTGTTCAGATATAACTGTTTGCCCAAGGTTTCCGCGATGGCGTCCAAGACAGGCGCCGAGGTGGTATATATTTCCTGGCGATCCTCTGGGCCGCCAATCGAACTGACAATCAGATAGTGAGAGACAGTTTCTTGCTCGTCAGGGACCGGCCATGCCAATGTCTGTCTAATGTCATCGCCAAGCCAGTACAAATCACCCGCGTCTCGCTGCCAACCAGACAGATCCAGCGAGCGCGGTGCAGTTGAATGGTCGTCATTGAGCCATAACAGTGTGCCCCCTGTCGCATAAAGCGACAACTCGCTGTCAGGGCAGTAGCTCTTGAGTAATTTGGCGAAGCTGCGTGTGTTCATTATTTTCTTGCTATTCATGTCGTGCATTCCTGCGCGAGCCTGCCTTCCTGCAGCACCATTTCCAGACGTGTACACAGCTTGCGCAAGCTAACGGGCTTTTCGAGAAAATGCAGGTTTTCGAGTTGTTCCGACCAGGCGCGATGTTCAACGGCGGTTTTTGAGGTGACCACAAAAAGCGGAAGGTCTTCGGCCGAATATCGTTCACGCAGCTTTTGGCATAGCTCGCGTCCGTTCATTTTCGGCATGTCGATATCAGTAACTACTGCATGCGGCTCAAAGTCACCCACCAGTTCCAGCGCCTGCAGGCCGTTGTGAGCGATCTTGATCTGAAAACCACGATCCTCGAGTGTGACCCGCATGATTCTCAGAATCATCGGCTCGTCATCGACCAGCAATATTCGACTCATCTCAACTTACCTTTCTGACTACTTCTTTCCACAGGGTGATAACAAATTCAGAGCCGCTGCCCGCATCGCTCTTTACGGTAATTTCGCCGCCATGCAGATGGATGATGTCGCGGGCCAGCGACAGACCGAGACCATGTCCTGAGCGTTCCCGGACCTGGTCATCCTCTGAGCGGTAGAACTTGTCGAAAATCCTCGACTGATCTGCTTCTGAGATACCGATACCGTCGTCGCTTACACTGATCGTCAGCGCGTTATCGGTTTCCTCCGCCGACATCCTTACGGTGCCGCCTGTTTTGTTGTACTTAATGGCATTGGTCAGCAGGTTTGTGAGCGCAACACGCACCAGGTCCTTGTCCAGATTCATGGCACTAATTTCGCGCGGGAGATCGAGTTCGAATTTGAGGTCATCTCTGTCGTGGCCGTCCTGAATCTGCCGGAACAAATCCGCGAGCAACTCGTGGACCCGGCTGCGGGTGCTAACCGGTTGCAGGCTGCCCATTTCGATTTGAGTGATATTGAGCAGGTTACGGACCAGTCCGGCCAGGCGCTCAACTTCGTCGTGAATGACATTGACACACTCAATACGCTGCGTTTCGTCTGAACCGCCATTTTCTAACAAAGCTTCGCTGTACATGCCCAGCACGTTTAAAGGTGTCTTCAACTCGTGTGCCACATGGGCGACAAACTCACCCCGGCTCTGCCGGGCCATCGCCTCGACGGTGACATCACGGAACACGACCAGCGTGCCCAGCGTCTTGCCTGCCTCGCTGGGCGAGAACAGCGGATAAGCCGACACGGAGAAAGTCTTGCCCTGGACCGAATCGAGTGAAAACTGCACGGCATTTGCAACATAGCCACCGGGTCCCCGACGGGCACAACGCGACAGGAACTCGCAGACATTGGCGTCCGGACACCAGCTCAGATCGCCACTGCCCTGGAGTTCTTCTGGCTCGACGCCAAAAAGTGAAGCGATCCGGGTATTGGCAAAAGAGATCGTTCCGGTCTCGTCGAGTACCAGCAAGGCTTCCGGCAACGATTCCAGGACGCTTTCGATACGGGACTTGCGATAAGAGATCAGTTTGGTCGAAGTCAGCATTGTCGAGTGGTCCTGTTCCAGTTCGACGATACGTTGCTGGGTGCGCCCCACGAATTCACTGAACCGGCCCATGAAATCGGACAGTTCACCTGAGGGTCTGAGTTCGGCGCCCGGTGCTTCCTCGAGTATTGCCCCCATTTGTTCGGTTGCCGCACGCAGCGGGCGGATTTCGCGACGCATTGCAAAATAGGAAATCGGCGTGAGAAGAAAAATAACCAGAGCGAGTGTTGCGAAAAAGGGCAGTTGTGCGTAGCTAAGGCCGAAACCAGGTTGAAAGAAACCCAGAGTGACTACACCAGCCACTTCCCCGTTGGTAAAAAGCGGCGCATGGACTTCCAGGACATTACGGCCGCTGGCAAGACTGATTTCGCGTTCATTGATCCATGCAACGCCTGTTGTTGGTATTGCTGCGGGCACAATGACACCCGGCGCAGTAACTTCGACCGCCGTTCGACCCGTGACATTATGTACCGTTGCGTAGGCGAAATTGCCCTGATCGTGACTCAGATAGAGTGCTTGCAGGATATTCTTTTGCCCCTGTTGCGGGACGAGCTGATTAAATGGGATTTCGGCAAGCACGCGGGTCAGACTGATCGCCTGCTCGCGCAACCGTTCCTGACGCGTATCGTGCTGATATTGGAACAACAAAAAGACAATGAGACCAATCACCGCAAGCGATGCCGCGATCATCGTCAAACCCAGTCTTTCGTCGCGCCACGTTCCCTGTGTCTTGCCCATCCTGGACCCGGACTCCTGCTCCCTGGCATTTAGCCACGCTAAAGTATCCCACTTATGTATCGTCGTCCCTGTGACGACGCTCTCAATGTTCAGCTTGCTTGCGTTATGTAACGTGGTCGGGACGCGCGTACGTTATTGATGATTCACAGAGTGCGCCTCCTACAGCAGCTCCCACCAGCCAAGCAAGTAGAATTCGTGATTCAGTAGTATGTCTTTTTCGTACCACTGAATCTGGCCGCCGGCATCGGCCCTGACCTGCATCGTTGCCAGGTCTTCGCCACCACTCAGGCTTTGGCTTTGATGCAACTCGAGCAGCCGCATCATGCCGGAACCCACTGACCTGACGCCCAGGAATACCTCTTTGTCGATCTGTTTATTGGTCAGCGCGATCCGTGCGATCGCATGTGCCGGAACGCCGTGGGGACTGAGATCGGTATTTTCCCAGACCTCGTTTGCAGTAGGCGTTCCAAGATCTTCAAACGCTTCGCTGTAGGTACCGGGTGGCGTGCTCCAGTGCCCCAGTAAATAGAAATCGATGCTGGCGTCATCAGCTGCGTACAGCTCAACCGTTGCAGCGGCATCGGATCCGGCGACGCTGAACAGGGTGGCGCCTTCGTCGCCGCCATCCTGCGCCTGGTGCAGGTCAAATCGGCGATCTAGTCCGGAGCCATCGGTGCGCACCCCGGCACTGTGCTCGGAAAACCCATCATTGTTGACCAAAAGAAATTCGGCAACATCACCACCAGCCACGCCGTAAGCACTCAGTCCATGAGATTCCCAGCTGTTATTGGCGCCTGCCTTGAATACCTGCCAATTCTCGACGTACGTCGACTCAGCCCAGTAGCCCAGGAGTACAAAACTGAGTTTGTCTGCATCCTCTGTATAGTGTTCGATGCGTCCGGCCGAGTCTGTCTGTACATGCAGAACCATGGCGTCCACGCCACCACCGCCGGCTTCATGCAATTGCAGCCGACGCTCGAGTGACGAGCCCATTGCCCGTACGCCACCCCAGAGTTCCTTGCCACCATCGTCATTGACAACGGCTACTTCGACAACCGCATTGGCCGGAATACCGTATACGCCGAGATTTTTCATTTCCCACGCATTCTCGCCTATCGCATTCCAGGGCAGGTTCATTTCGACATAAGAAGGACCGCTGCCGCTGCCAGTATCCCGGTTGAGAGTGCTGATCTTTTTTAGATCCTTGTCAACAAGGACATGCTCGCAGGTCAGCGGGTTGATAGCGACGTCGTTGAGCTCGGTGAGCCCATCGAGCCCAAAAAAGAGAGCTGAATATTGATGCAGGAGATTGCCATCGAAATCGACGATCGAAACCAGGCCATTCTTGTCGGTGATCAGCAGTTTATCGGCACCTCGCAGGTGGCTTACACCTTGCGGTGTCGGCGCATGGGCTTCGATGTCGATGGTTTTTACCACCATGCCGGTTTGATCGATGATATAGACTGTTGCAGTGCCGCCACCCGAAGGATTCTTGTCGCTGCTGATCGCAAGATGATTAACGTACAAACCGCTGGCCGTCACGCCGATATCTCCGAGACCGAGCGGATTTGTGGTGATGTCCTGGATGGAAAACGACCATTCGATGCCGCCGTCGAGGTTCAGGTAGTAGATCCGGTCCTTGCCGTCAAGGTCGACGCCGGCAACAGCAAAGTGGTGAATCCAGCTGCCCGCATCGATCAGCGCAACACCCTGAGAGTTTTCGGCGATAACCGGGAAGTCAGTCAGCTGGTTGCCGGCGAGGTCTGTCACGAAAAAACGATCCTTGCTCTTGTCACTCATAACCCAGCCACCACCGCTGGGAATTGATACTGAATTGACGACCAGACCCGCCGGCACAAAATCGATGCCGTGCAGGTCCCCGGTTCCTGCCCCCCAGGGGAAATCGGAGACGAGATTGTTGGCCGCGAAGTCGGCATCGCAGCGGGGCGGCGGTTGCACGCCCCATTCCAGAGAACGCTTGAGCATTGTCTCGCTGTCTGCACTCAGGTTGGCGACATCGAAGTTGCTCTCACCCCACGGAACCTGTACACGACGACCTGCGGCGGGAAGCGAATTGAACATCGTGGCACCGGCTTCCAGGGTTGCCAGCATAGCGCCGGCTGCCGTCGATCCGAGTACCCGCAGATCGGGCGCCAGCGTACCGGTCATATAGGCAAGATCCGCGACGCTGGCGAGTATGTCCAGCGGACCCAGGGCAAAAGGCAGGGTGACATGATGGTCCGTGTCGTCAATATCGATTGTTGTTCCACTGGTCCAGCTGATGCTGGTAGACAACCCGAATTCATCCGATAGATTGACTTCCTCGTAAACGACACCGATCGGTGCATCGGTGAGTTTGCTGGCGATCTTATTGGCTGAAGTATCTTCACCGACAAACACGACATCGTTGACGAGGATTGCCGCGTCATAGTCGTTGGCAGGTGCCTGGTCGTCGATTATGCTGACCTTGTGTCCCCAGAATTCAAACAGGGTTTTCTTTGCCAGCTCCTGATCTGATAAATCGCTCGCATTGCCAACGGCCATTAGCAGGCGCGGTGTTCCGCCCCCCGGAGTCTGTCTAAGACTCAGTCCAGCCACCAGCGAGAAGATTTTGTCGATTACGACATGAGCGCAGGTCCCTGGATGGATTGTCACACCCTGCAGTTTCTTGAGTCCCCAGGTGATAGTGTCGTATTGATTGATTGCCGTGCCGCCAAAATCGATAATCGAAATCAAACCGTCTTTGTCTGCGACCATGAATTTGTCGTCGCTGGCGAGGTGGGCCAGACCTTGTGGGCGCGGGGCGTAGCTGTCCACATCGATGCTGTTCTTGAGCGTGCCACTCTGGTCGACAATATAGACGGTTCCGTTTCCATCGGCGCTGCTGATTGCCAGATGATCCTCATAAACATGACTACTGGTCTCACCGATAAAACTGAGTCCGAATGGATCTTTGGCAAAAAGGAGTGTCGAAAAAGCAGCCTTGATAATGCCGTCGAGATCCAGGAAATGAATGGTGTCGTTGGATTTGTCCGCGACTGCGAGATGTCCGGTCCAGGTGCCCGCCTCGACATACGCTATGCCGCGGGGGTCGTCGATACCGGTTGGAAAATCCGTCAACGGCGTACCCGACTCGTCGGTGATAAAAAACTCTTTTTTGTTCCTGTCGGTCTTGATCCAGCCGCCGCCGGCCGGGATCGTTACACCGTTTACGACGGTACCTTCGGGCAGAAAGTCGATACCGGTGATATCACCGGTATCCGGGCCCCAGTCAAAGTCGAAACTCTTGGTATTGGCTGCGAAGTCGGCTTCGCAATACGTGCCACCCGAGGCTACCGGGGTGCAATCGGCACCGCAGGGACAGCGATAGTTGACCGTGAGTTTCGGGTGTTTGGCGGCAGTCGATGCATCGCTGCTGGCAAATCTTGCATTGGTCACGCTGCCTCCGCCACTGCTGACACGCAAGAGCAGCCCGTTGTTAATTGTGGTTCCGGATACCCAGGCAGCTACCAGATCTGTTGCATCCCATGTGTATTTTGTATTCGGTGTTGAGCCGATCATTGTTGTATCTATCGCCGTTGGATTGTGGTCACCGCCAGGACTAATCCAGTTCTCTCCTGACTGATACTCGTTCCATGTCGCCTCCGTTTCGCGCCAGTCGCCGGTCACCTCGTGGATACTAAAATTAGCGCTGGAGATTGAATCGGCATCATTGAAGTGCAGTTCAAGTTCGGCCGATTCGATCAGCGCCTCGGCCGGTATGGTGGACAGGTTGAACTTCAGTAACGATCGCCCGCCATTGGTCGATACACGCAATTCCGAATCGTTGCCATAGTTAGTCGTACCTTCGTTGCCGACATGATTGCGCAGGCTCGTGTCTGTTCCGGACGCGGCGGGCTGCTGAACAAGTGTGCCCGCGGTACCTGTGCCGCACTCACACACATAGCTTACGATCAGCTTTGGGCGAAGCGCCGGGTCCGGATTGTCGCTACTAATGTATTTTTTTGATTTGTTGCCGCTGGCAGGATCGGACAGCAACAGCACACCATAATTTGCCACCGTACCGGCAACCCAGTCCTGGGCCAATGCGGACAGGTCCATGGTCTTCCAGCCTGTGCCTGCCGCGACAAAGGAACCCGCGATTTCCGGTGCGTAGTCACCGCCCGGCGTTGACCAATTTGAAACACCGTCATAGCTGTTCCAGCTGACGCCGCTACCACCCGTTCCTTCGATCCAGTCGCGGGTCAATCGATGCGCTTCGACGACATCGGTTTCCGAACCGTTATTGAGGGACAGATAAAGCTGCAGTTCTGCGAATTGGATCGTTGCGGGAGCCGGAATCGAGGAAAGATCAAATTGGATGAGCGTTCGCATGGGCCCGCTGCCACCGGCTTCCGAGTCCGTGTACAGTGCACTTTGTTTTCCGAAATTATCATTTGGAAGATCGTCTATGATGTAGCTGTCTTTCCCTTCGGAGTCGGGTTGCAGCAATAATGTAGTCGGCAACTCGAAGATTGTTTGCTGCGCTATGCTGACCTGGCGTGTCGCACCGCTGGCCAGCACACCGGAGGCCGTTATCGCGACAGGCGATCCGCTGATTTTGCTGTACGATGCCGAATAAAGATGCTCGCCGAACGGTACATCCACCAAATCCGTGTAGCCGGTGCAGGTGCCTGTGGACGATGCCTTCCAGATCGCATGCCTGAGACCGGCTTCGGCAACCAGCGACGCCGTATTGACCTGCGCTTCGCGTGAACCGACCATAATGCTCGAGACATTCTCACGGGCCAGCAATACGATAACTGCTGCCAGTATGGCTATCAGCAGGACTACCGGCAGCAGAATATAGCCCGTGGACCGAAATGAGGCGCGTACCCGGTCGTGATTGGACGTCATTGCGCACCCCCGACACGGACCCGGGTATTCACGCTGGCAGGCTCGCCGCCGGGGAGGGACAGTTCCAATGCAATGTCCACCAGCACGGCACGTCTGCCGGCATCCGGTACGCGCTCGACACGAAAATGCGTGACGTTTTCGGCGATCGGGTATTCAGCATAGTCGGTGCCGTCGGCCGGGTTCAAATTCGGCAGACGTTCCATCAAAGTCGTGCCGCTAAGGAAAAAAACGACTGAGTCAAACCAGTCTTCATCTTTAGCGCCTGAATTGTCTTCGTCTTCGTCGTCATCTTCCTTGCTGGACTCATCGATGGCTGTGTCACCATCGTCATCGACACCGGAGACGCCCGCTTGGCCGTCTTCATTCATGTCGAAGCCGGGATCTTCATCGATCGCACCGTCTTTGTCGTCGTCTATTCCATTAAAGCGATCTTCGTCTTTGTTTCCGGTCTGGTCTTCGTCTTCGTCGTCATCTTCTTTATTGGACTCATCGACCAGGCCGTCACCATCGTCGTCGATGCCGAGGATCCCCGCGGCAATATCATTGTTAAGATCGGCTCCGGCGTCTTCATCGACACGTTCCGGCTCGTCGGCATCGCGGCTGCCGTTGTTATTGCGATCGAGAAAATCCTTGTCGTTGTTGGCGTCGGCCCAGCCGTCCGCGTCGCGATCCACCATAGGATCGAGGGTGATTGCCAGCACCGCCGTTGCCAGTTTGCTGGCGCCCTCCGGCGGTTTGGGCGGCACACTTTGCTCGCGTACACTCTCGCGCCAGTTGGTGTTGGGATTCTCGGCGAGGGGCAGCAGGAGCCGGTCGCTGCCACGCACAGCGGTCACCATGCGGTCCATTGCGAAACGCAACTCGCGGGTGACTTCGTTACGCGCGCGGGTATCGTCCCGGATATCCAGCGTGCCGGTCACAATGTTGGTCAGCGCCGTCAGCAAGAGCGCGGCGATCGCCAGCGAAACTATCACCTCGAGTAAGGTGAATCCGGTTTGGCGCTGCGCGTGTATGTCAGAACTCATTGAGCAGACAGGCTTTCCATGTAGTGGACTGAGCCGGCGATTTCCACGCGGACCCAAACCAGACCGGTGTAGCCGGTGTAGACGTTCCCATCGCCATCCAGGTCCGGATCGGCAACCGTGTACAGGTCGTTGTCGCCGTCTGCGTTGTCGGCATCGTACAAACCCAGAAACACCAGTCGTCGATCGGGTGTTGCGGGTGGATCCGAATAATTGCTGGGCGTAGACGGGTCGCCTGCTACGGCGGCTCCCGAAATCAGAGTGGCGTGCGGTTCGGCGAGCAACTCCTCCATTTTGGCCAGTACGGCGTAGTGCTGTGCCGTAGCCGACTTGTATATTTCGGTACCGAGCATTCCGGTCTGCAAGGCTTCAATGATTGGTACGAGGGCGAGGGCAATAATCGCTGCGGCCACCAACACCTCGACATAGGCGAGCCCTGTCTGATATCGGGGGACCGGCGCGTGGAATTCGCAATGGCTCATAGCACAGTCACTCTGCTGGTCATCGGAGAGACTTGAATCATTCTCTGAATGCCGCTGTGGCTCAGTACAATTTGGCCGGTTTCCAGCATCCGCACGGTTCCGGCGTCGTTGTATTTTGGCA
>JAOTXR010000398.1 GCA_029862285.1 Gammaproteobacteria bacterium | reverse complement strand
ATCGATACTGGTTCATAAACCACGCGGCCTTTTTCGGGATCGTAACGAACTTCGACGTTACCAATCAGCGGAAAATCCTTGCGGAACGGGGGACCGATAAAGCCGTAGTCCGTCAATAGCCGGCGCAAGTCCGGATGGCCCTGAAACAAGATTCCAAACAGGTCGAATGCCTCCCGCTCGAACCAGTTCGCAGCCGGCCAGATACTAACGACAGAGTCGATGATGGGGCGCACGCTATCGGTGCAAAAAACCCGTACGCGAATGCGTTTGTTGTGTTTCACCGAAAGCAGATGATAAACAACCGCAAACCGCCTCTTGCTCTCGTGGCCTGCCGCCTTTGAGGCGCGAGTCACTGCGCGGCTGAAACCGCTGTCCGTGGCCGCCTGTGTTTGCCACTCGACAGTACCGTAACCAAGATAATCCACGCCGGCAATATCGATCAGCGTGTCGAAACCCAGCTCATCGCGTAGTACGGTGGCAACCTCGCGCAACTTGCCGGCGTCATTGAGCTCGGCGGTTAATTCTCCGTGTTCGATTACGACCGCCGCAATGGCGTTCCTGCAACGCTCAACGAGGCTGTCAGCGGTCTGTTGCAGGCCGGACTTGATCATGCCTGGCGCGAAATCGTATGCGTACGGCGAATCTTTTTCTGTAGCTGCAAGAGCCCGTATAACAGTGCCTCGGCGGTGGGCGGGCATCCGGGAACATATACATCGACAGGAATAACCCGGTCGCAACCCCGAACCACTGAGTAAGAATAATGATAATAGCCACCGCCATTGGCGCACGAACCCATGGAGACCACCCAGCGCGGTTCGGGCATCTGGTCGTAAACCTTGCGTAATGCGGGGGCCATCTTATTGACCAGTGTGCCGGCAACGATCATCACATCAGACTGGCGTGGGCTGGGACGAAAGATGATGCCGAAGCGATCGGTATCGTATCGGGAAGCACCGGCCTGCATCATCTCGACGGCGCAACACGCCAGGCCAAACGTCATCGGCCACATAGAGCCCGTACGCGCCCAATTCATCACCGTGTCGATAGACGTAGTAATAAAACCCCGGTTAGGCGCAGTTTCGGTCGCTGGCTCTTTCAATCCCACTCCAGCGCCCCTTTTTTCCACTCATATATAAAGCCGATCACCAGCACACCGATAAAGATGCCCATGGCGACCAGGGCAAAGATCTGTGTGCTCTTATCGGCAAAGTCCCCAAGCGCTACCGCCCAGGGAAATAAAAAGGCAATCTCCAGATCGAAAATAATGAACAGAATCGCTACCAGATAGTAGCGGACGTCAAATTTCATCCGGGTGTCTTCGAACGCCTCAAAACCACACTCGTACGGTGAAAGTTTTTCTGCGTCGGGCCGGCGCGGGCCCAAAATAAATCCCATCAGTAGCAGGACAATACCGAGAGCCCCTGCTATCAGCAGGAAGATCATTATTGGAACGTAGTCTTGCAGCATCTTGCCGGGGATCCCCAACCCTAATTTTCTAACTACGATTTTGGTGCCGATGGCCGGACTCGAACCGGCACGGCTTACGCCACTGCCCCCTCAAGACAGCGTGTCTACCAATTCCACCACATCGGCATTATCGAGCTGGCACCGCTATTGCGGATCCGTCTCGGGTTCCTCCGGCGGCACTTCCGGCAAGCTGAGCTCAGGCAATGCCGGCAACTCTTCCGGCAATGCGTCCGGTAACGGCAACAGGTCTGGCGTCGCTTCTTCGACTATCGTGTTATCAACTGACTGCTCCAACACGCTGGTGGGCACCTGCTTGCCACTTAAGTACGCCAGCGACAAGCTTGTGGCGAAGAACAGGGTTGCCAGTACTCCAGTAAGTCTGGTCAGGAATGATCCCGAGCCGGAAGCGCCAAAAACCGTACCGGAAGCGCCCGCACCAAATGCCGCACCTGCCTCGGCACCTTTGCCGCGTTGAAATAAAATTAACGCAATCAAGGCCACCGAGAGTAGTACATGACTGATTGAAATTGCTGTATTGATCATTCCGTTCAGGCCGGCGTGCCGGCCGCCTCGCAAATAGCCAGGAACTCTGGTGCTTTAAGTGACGCCCCGCCAATGAGTCCGCCATCGATGTCGGGCATGCCGAACAACGCCCGGGCGTTGCTCCCCTTGACGCTGCCGCCATACAAGATCTGCAGATCGCCGGCTATTTTATCATCCCTTGCGGCAAGCAGCTCACGCAGGGTCTGATGGACTTCCTGAGCCTGCTCCGGAGTGGCCGTTCGGCCCGTCCCTATCGCCCAGACCGGTTCATAGGCCAGCACGGCCGCGCCAAATGCTGCTATGCCGGCAGAATCCAGCACCGCGTTGGTCTGCTCGGACACCACCTGCGCGGTGATTCCGGCATCGCGTTCTTCGAGGGATTCGCCAACACACAGAACCGGCACCAGCCCGGCCGCCTGCGCAGCGCGGAAGTTGGCAGCGACAACCGCATCATCGTCGCCATACATCGCCCGACGCTCAGAGTGGCCGACTATGACATGACTACAACCCAGGTCGGCCAGCATCGACGCCGATACCTCGCCGGTGTGAGCACCACCGGGATTGGGGTTGAGGTGTTGGGCACCCAGA
>JAOTXR010000397.1 GCA_029862285.1 Gammaproteobacteria bacterium | reverse complement strand
CCTTGCCACCAAACAGGTGACTAAAGGAAAGTGTGGACATAGCCTCGGCCGCCGTATCAACCAACTCCTGGTTGCCGTAGCCGAGTGCCGTACACCACAGGCCCGCCAGGCCCTCGATGTATTTGTTGCCGGCATTGTCCCAGACATAGATGCCTTCGCCGCGCTCGATGACGAGCTGCTCAACTGCCTTCGGGTTGGTAATTGGATAGAGGATAGAACCCATTTTCATCTCCAGCAAACTACGGCCAATACAGTGTAGCGCGACACCATTCGGTCATCCAAGCGGCCGTTCGCCGAGGGCCAGCGCTACCGTCGATCTTGCCAGCACCGCCGTTGACGAAATAAGTGGCACAGCAAGCATCGACGCATCCAGGACCAACGGAATCTCGGTGCAGCCGGCAACAACCACCTGTGCCCCTCGTCCAACCAGCGCGTTGGCGAGAGTTGCCATGGCATTCGCTATATCCTCACCCTGCTTGCCAAGCTTGATCGCAGCGACAAGTCGCGTGAACTCCTCGAGCTCAGCTGCGGTCGGCATGATCAGCGTCTGTCCAGCAGCGGCAAATGCCGACTGGTAAACACCGGCATCAAAGCAGCCCACCGTTGCCAGCAAGCCGACCTGCTCTGCGCCGCTACACTCCGCGACCGTTTCGTCGATTATCGAGACCAGCGGAATTGTCGTCGCCGCAACAATATCCGCCTGGTAGGCGTGAGCGGTATTGCAGGGCATAACCAGGAAATCGGCGCCGCCTTTCTCGAGGCCACGTGCCATGGCCGCAAGCTGCGGGCCCGGGCTCCCGCCTTTGCCGGCGAGCGCCAGCTGCCGGCTCAGCAACTGTGGATTCTGGTCTACCAGCATGCGCAGGTGATCCTGGTCCTCGTTGGCCGGCGTTGCGGCCAGCACTTCGGCCATGAAATCAACGGTTGCCTCGGGGCCCATGCCGCCTAGTACGCCGACCGTCAGTCGCTGAGATTTCATCGCATCATTCCTGCTGGGCTATCGGGAAAACCCGGTCATAGGCCAGTGTAAAAAGAAAGGTGTAGATAATCACGCACGCCATGGCGACCAGGTCGAACGACAGTGCTTGCCAAAACGACCAGGACATCCACCACATAATGATTGGCAGACTGGTCAACACCAGCAGAAACTCAAACCCCAGCGCATGAACAACACGCCCGGCCAGCGCACGCTCGGTCGGGACTCGTCCTGAACGAACATCAACCTGGTCAAACAGGTAGTTGTAGAAAACACTTACAATCATCGCGATCAGGCTCAGAACGACGGCCAGCGCGCCTGTTCTAAAGATGTTGCTGTCCGACAATCCGGAGAGCGCCGCGCCAAAGCCGAGGATCAGAAGAGCTTCGAAGATCACGGCATAGCGAATACGATCCCATCCGGATCGCGTCACGATCTGCGGCTTGGTCATCGCCTCAGTTTATTGCTTTTCCTGTATCAACGCATAGACGGCAAAAGAGCCGAGCCAGTGTGTGCCCTCGTAGTGCTCGCTGGCCACGTGCGGCAACGTTGCCTTGAGGTGGCTGGCCGCCCAGCCGCGCAGCTGCGTTGCCAGGTCTTTATCGTCCAGGCGGTTGGCGATGAAATACAGCGACCAGGCACGGCTCAGATTCAGACCGTCAAGGTGACCAATTTTGCCATCGGATCGATCGCTGACGATGGCCGGGGGCAACACCAGCATGTCCTGCAATTGCGGCAGGAAATCGCCAAACCACCGGTTAAATTCATTTTGCGGCAGTACGCGTGCCATTAAGGCGGCTTCTTCAAAACATGGCGACAGGAAGTCCTCACCGCCCGGCTCCCAATCCAATGGGCAATCTTCGTCACCGCTGAAATATCGCCGTGCAGAGTTCATCAGAAGCGTTGCGAACTCCGGCCGATTCGTCGCGTTTGCGTAGTCGAGGGCGAAGGACAACCCGAATGCCGTATTGGCGTGCACGCCGGTCCGAATCGGGTAATCCTGCTTGGGCAGGAAGTCAACATACCGACGCCGTATGTAGTTACTCAGCGGTAGTAGTGTGGCTGCGAGTTGTTGGCCGACAGGGTCATCCCAGGTTTCCAGCTCGCTCGCCAATTGCAGCAACCAGGCCCAGCCGTAGGTGCGCTCCCAGCTCGCCGATTCATCGTCGAAGTAACGCAGCTCCCTCTGGATATGCGGTACCGAAATAGTTTCCTGGATGGTGGCGATAATCGCATCGCGTTTCTCAAACTCCGGAAACTCTTTCACCAGGCGGACGAGCATCCAGTGCCCGTGAACTGAAGAGTGCCAGTCGTAACACCCGAAGAAAGCCGGATGCAATTCGGATGGCGACAGCAATAAGCTGATATTTGGCAAAGACTGGTTCAGCTTGTTCGGGTATTCCTTATCGATGCACTGCAGGGCAAGCTCCGCGAAGTGTGACGCCCCCTCTTCAGTCAATGTGAGCACACCCTGATTTTCCACATACATTTGTATGGATTCGGGCTCGGAATCGGACGCATGGGCAGCCTGCTGCGATGAGATCCCCAGAACCAGCGCCAGCCCGGCAAGTACAAAGCATTTATTCATAGTTGTTTGCCGCCAAGTCGATCTAATTATTTTCTT
>JAOTXR010000396.1 GCA_029862285.1 Gammaproteobacteria bacterium | reverse complement strand
CTCAGATCAACGGGCGAGGCAAAATTGTCATTACTGGCAGCCACCACCCACTCGCCATCGCCCAGGTCGAAGGTCAGCCTTGCGCCGGTACCGGCGTCCTCGCAACCGGCAGTGGCTTCAATGGCGATGCTGCCGTTGAGGTCGGTAAACGTCGACCAGCTGCCGGCGCCGTTGACCGGCAAGGTAAGATCGCCGCTGCGGCAAGTCGTCGGCCATTGCGGATCGCCGGTATTGAACGTCGCACTCGCCGTGTCGGTACCCGCCGATATTTCCACGCGCCAGGGCGTGGCCGACCACAGCGCGTTCAGTGTTACCGAGTGATTGACTGCATTGTCAGATTCGATAGTGATCAGTGGCTGTACGTCCGCATCATCGGTGCTGAGCCAAGTCCTGATGGTGGCATCGGATGCCGGTGTGGTTGAAAAAGACAAGATGGCGGCATTCGCACTGACCGAGTCGACCGTTATTGCTGTGATAACCGTGCCTGCGGGTGACGTGCCGGTATCGCTGGATTCGCCGGAGCCGCCACCACATGCGATTAGCATCGCGCACAGCCAGATCGGGCCAAGAATGTGAATGGTCCGACTCATTCCGATTCCCTGCTGACAAATGGCAACATCGCTGCAGTATAAGGCGTGGTTGGCGTCACTCGCGCTCGACGAGCCCGCCACGATCCGCTGGGGTGCGGCCAACCGGGGCTGGCTGATGCAAAGGGAGTCCCAAGCTGGACCGACGGCGAGACTCTCCGCTTCACTGATCGCCCAAGCCGGCAATTGCCTGGGCGGGTTCGTTCCATACAGATAGTGGCTCGCGCACTGATAATACCGGTCCATACAGATTTGACAGCGCTGTCAATTTAATACACGATTATCCGGGTCACTATGAATTGCTGATTTCGACGCGACCCGATCAAGGCGTGTTCAGGATATGCATCGTTAGGTCAGAACGTTTAGCTCTACGCTCTTTTCCCTTATTGAAATCAGCTCGAGGATGTTTTTGTGTTTGTTAAAAGAACAAATTTTTCGCCCATACAACCACTGATCGTTGCCCTGATCGCGCTTATGGTAAACGCCTGCGGAGGGGGTGGCGGCTCGGGCTCATCCTCTGCCGCCCCGGTATCACCGCCAACGCCTCAGCCAGAATCACCGGATACCAATTCCCTCGTGGTTGAGAGCTACTTACCGGTAGTCCAGGATTCCAGCAGTCTGACTTACGATTGCGATGATCTCGAATCTGATGGACTGGCGGTATTTTCGGACATAACCAGTAACGCCGGACTGTGTTATGCCACCGATCAAACGCCCGAAGACAGCGACATTTCGCGTGTTTCCGGCGGCGTGGCCGTAAGTGACTTCAACGCAGACGGACGCCTGGACGTGTACGTCACGCAGGGGCGTAACAGCCCGGGACGTCTTTTCAGTCTGCAGCCTGATAGCACCTTTACGGACGTTACTCTGGAAGCCGGCATCGATACCCAATCGGTTGACAACGGTGCGGTATTTTTTGATGTTAATTCAGACGGCTATCCTGATCTGATCAGCGTTCAGGAAAGCCCGACTTTTTTGCAAGTTTTCGGCAACAACGGCGACGGCACATTTTCCGATATCACCGACTCCACTGGATTAACGTCCACGAAAACCGCATTGTCCGTAGCGGCTGGTGATTATGACCTGGATGGCGATCTTGATCTCTTTTTTGCCCACTGGTCACCCGCAATGAAACAAAATCGATGGGAGTTCCTCTGGCAAAATCAGGGTGACGGAACTTTCAGCGATGTCAGTAATATCGTCGACATTGGCCGCTTTCCTGCCGACGAAAACGGAGCAGACCTTCCAGTAGAGTACGAATACTCTTTTACGCCAATCTTCGCTGATTTTAACCAGGATCGTTATCCGGACATCTTGCTTGCCTCGGACTTTGGTACCAGCCAGGTGCTGGTAAACGAGGGCGGTGCAGGGTTTGTCGATATGACCCCACTTCTGGTCGACGATCGCGCGGGCATGGGTGCGGCAGTGGCCGACTACGACAACGACGGCGACCTGGACTGGTTCGTGTCCGCTATTGGTGACACCAGAGAAGAATTCCTTTTTTCCGGTCTTTTTAACGGCAACCGACTCTATCGAAATGAAGGTAACGGCAATTTTTCCAACGTCACCGATCTTGCCGGCGTCAGACAGGGATACTGGGCCTGGGGTACTTGCTTTGCCGATTTCAATAACGACGGCAATCAGGATTTGTTCATAGTCAATGGCTATGACGGCAGAACCGAGGAACAGGCACAGAGCGCAAACTATGACAGTTTCAACGAGGATCCTGCGCTGCTCTACATCAACAATGGTGACGGTATATTTACCAATCGGGCCACTGAACTCGGCGTTCTACATACGGCGATGGGACGTGGCCTGGTTTGTTACGATTACGACCGCGACGGCGACCTGGATATTGTTATAGCCAACAGCGGTGAAGCTCCCAGTTTGTATCGGAACAATAGTTTTGCCGATGGCAATAACTTCCTGAATATTCGTTTGCAGGGTTACGCTGACAACCCGCATGCGGTCGGCGCGCAGATCTATGTGTCTGCCAATGGCCAGGAACAGATGA
>JAOTXR010000393.1 GCA_029862285.1 Gammaproteobacteria bacterium | reverse complement strand
GCGCGATCTCCACTGAATGCCTGGCAACTTCGGAAGAACGTTCCGCATTGTGTGACACTTCTTCGATCGATTCCGCCATGTCGGAAATCGATTTTGTCGCGGCCTTAACCTGCCCCGACTGGTTTTCGCTCGCCTGGGCCAGATGCGCCGCCGAAGCCTGTGTCTGCCGCGCAGCTTCATCAACCTGTGATGCTGCTTCATCGATGGTGGTAACCAAATCGCGCAATGCTTCGATAGCATAGTTAATGGAATCGGCGATCGCACCGGTAATATCTTCGGACACCGTTGCCTGCACGGTCAGATCGCCGTCGGCAAGGCTTCCAAGTTCGTCCAGCAGACGCAGAATGGCATCCTGATTTTTGGTGCTCTGCTCTGCCTCAAAAAACGCTTCGCGCTGCGCCCCGGCTGCCCTGCGCGTCAGCAGCGCCATCAACAAAAAAGTCAGCAGCGCAGCAGCGATCAAAGCCAGCGGAACCAAGGGCGGGATCGTGATCGGGCTGGATGCTTTTATTTCGTTGCGCAGTGACGCCGAGTCCGCGAGTAATGCGTCACTGTTTGCGGCGACGGCATCGGCATGTTGCACCATCTGGCCGAAACTCTCGGCCGTAACGACACTCTCGCGGGTAGTCGCGCTGATGCGATCGAAAATTGTCTTGATCTCGGCAACTTTTGCCTGTGCATCTGCACCGGTGACTCTTGCTATACCTAACGTGGCATCGCCCTGGGATAGAGCACGGATGAATTGGCTGAGAAATTCGTCGGTGCTGGCAAGTCGCCTGGCGACTTCCGCCGGCGCGCCGCGAGCACTGGCAAGGGCAGCGGCATCCTGCTGCAACTGCTGGGTACTCAATTCGAATCTCTGCATTTCGCGAATCAACTGCGCCTGACCCGGCATTGCGGCGAGGTTTCCAACCTCGGTCAGGAGTGACGGGGTCTCCAACGAGATGCTCGTCGATGCGCGCTGCACGATGCCGATGGATTCGTGCCCGGCCAGCACCGCGCGAATATCTGTGGTGAGCTGTTCCCAGCTACGCTCGATCTGATTTGCAGCCGCTCCCCCGATTGCTATCGGTTTGACACTCTCCACGCGTGCCAACACATCGCGCAGATCATTGAGAGCCGCCGGATCGCCACCCACCGCTTGCTGTGCCTTGCGCGCGGCTATGCCGCTCAGGGCTTCGCGTTCCAGCAGGTATTCCACCCCGGCCTGTTGACCCTGGCCGCCACGCTGACCCAGATATACGCTCGCCGCCGCCAGCGCCAGTAGTACCAGCAACAGACCGCCCAAAATCGATAGCAGCTTTTTGCCGGGTGTAGTATTTGCCATAGAAGTCATTCCATTAGTTCGTATTCAGGTCGGCAGAAGATTATTCCGCCGCCTGAAGAAAACGCTCACTCTCTACCAGTGCAGCCAGGCCGATCACCGGACTGACCTGGCCATCACGGCTGAATGCGCCAGTAACAAACGCCTTGTAATCATGACCGGAAACTTCGCTCAGCGGCGCTCGCTCCGAATCTGCGTAGCGCCGAAAACCCAGAACCTCATCCACGATCAGTCCGGCCGGGATCTGCCGGTGATTGACGACCAGCACGCGTGAGGTCCGCGTCGCCCGGCTTGGCTCTACGTCAAGAAACGCATGCATGTCGGTCAGCGGCAACAACTGGCCACGCACATTCGCCAGACCCCTGATCCAGAAAACAGCCCCGGGCACCCGCGTCGTCGTGGGCGTCGGTAAAACCTCGCGCACCTCGTCGCGGGCCGCGAGTAAATTGTGCGGGCCTATGCGAAACGCAACGCCAACCCATTCATCGGTAGCACCACCGGGGATGTCGGCGCCAACCGCCGCAACCCGGCTGCGGCGTTCCAGCTCCTGCAGAAGTTCGAACGGCTTGTCCTTCCAGGAACGCAGATCGGAATCGGTCATTTCAGTTGCCCAGAACTTCGCGTGTCTTGCCGACCAGTTCGGTTTCCGACACCGGCTTTACAAGGTAGTCAACGGCACCCTGCCGCAACCCCCAAATCCGGTCTGTCTCCTGATCTTTGGTAGTGACCATCACTATGGGTATAGCTGCTGTGGCCGGATCACGCGACAACTCGCGGGTAGCCTGAAAGCCGTTGAGCCCCGGCATGACCACGTCCATCAGAATCAAGTCCGGCCGGCATTGACGCGCTTTCTGCAGCCCTTCCTCGCCATCCGCGGCTGAATTGGTTTCGAATCCGTGCTTCTCCAGCGCGGTCTTCATGACATGCACTTCGGTCGGTGAGTCGTCGACGATCAGAACCAGGGCCATTTCAAGCCTCCGTTGTGGCGCTGTGTGAGGGACGCAGGCACAACAGCTTTACGATCAACGGCTGACATGGCGCTGTATCGCGCCCAGCAATTCGTCCTTAGTGAACGGCTTGGTCAGGTATTGCTCGGAACCCACGATTCGCCCCCTCGCGCGATCGAAAAGCCCATCCTTGCTCGATAACATGATGACTGGCGTGGACTTAAACAATTTGTTGTGCTTAATCAACGAACAGGTCTGATAGCCGTCCAGTCGCGGCATCATGATATCGACAAACACAATATCGGGATGATGGTCCGCCACTTTGGAAAGCGCA
>JAOTXR010000394.1 GCA_029862285.1 Gammaproteobacteria bacterium | reverse complement strand
CCCGGCCAACTGCATTGAGGTGATGACTGGCGCTGTAGTGCCCGCGCTGTGTGACTGTGTCATTCCCATCGAAGAAATCCAGCTGACAGAACAAAGCGCAGAATTGCTCCCGGACGTATCCCCACGGAAATCGCAATACATACACCATCGTGGTAGTGACTATGGCAAGAGTGACTTGCTACTCGAGCCGGGGACCAGAATTGGCGGACCCGAGATGGCGGTACTTGCCTCCGCCGGTCAGGCGACAGTCGGGCTGGCCCGGGAACCAAATTTCTTTATCGTTGCGATAGGCGATGAGCTGGCGGACCCCGGGACTGAGCTCGGACCGTCGCAAATCCGGCGTTCCAACGACTTTGCCATTGATACGTTACTGAAAGAAACCGGCTTCAATACAACCAGGCGCAGCAAGTTACCCGACGATCCCGGTGTATTACGCAAGACGATAGCTGAGCTCCTGGAACAGGCGGACATTCTTATCCTCACCGGCGGTGTCTCGATGGGGAAATACGATTACATACCGGAGATCATGAATAGCCTGGGTGTGGAAATCCTTTTGCACAAAATCGCACAAAAACCCGGTAAGCCGATGTGGGTGGGGCGCCGTCGTGACACAGTGGTTTTTGCATTGCCCGGTAACCCGGTGTCATCGCTGGTGTGTGCTCGTCGCTACGTTGTGCCGGCAATTCAGGACGCAATGGGTTTCAGGCCACAACAGGAAATCGCCCGACTGGGCCGGCCGCTACACCAGGCAGTACCCCTGACCTGGTTCGTACCGGTAATCCTGGAGCCCCACGAGTCCGGCATGCTGGCAACCCCCAGACTGACCAATACTTCCGGTGATTTTCATACGCTCGCCGGGACCACGGGCTTTGTCGAGCTGGCGCACGAACAAACCGAATTTCCGGCCGGTCACCTGGCGCCCTTCTGGCGTTGGTGATTTTCTCCTAAAGGGCAGGCGATGACTGCCGACACAGAAGTTAGGCCCGACTTTGCCGGGCGTGTTGCCATGCAACAAATATTGTCGGGACGCCGTGAAACTGCCACAAGAACTCGAGATCCGTCTGGCCAACGTGTCCAACCTGCCCAGCCCATCGCGTGTCGCGATGGCGATTGTCGACCTTGCACAGGATCCGGACCTGAATCTGACTACGGTTGCCGGATTCATTAATAAGGACCCTGCCCTGGCAACAAAAATCCTGCGGACGGCCAATTCGGCGCTATTCGCGCAGCGCCGGCGCAGTGACAACTTGCGCAAAGCTCTCATCGTGCTTGGCCTCGATGCCACACTCACATTGGCACTGAGTTTTTCACTGGTTTCGGGATTTCGCAAACAACAGGTTGCCGGCATCAATCTGTCCTTGTACTGGCGCAATTGTCTCCTGTCGGCAACGGCCGCACGAGTTACCGGGGAAGTACTTGGGCGCACCGACACGGAAGATCTGTTTCTCGCAGGCCTGCTGCAAGACATTGGCGTGTTAGCCATCGACCGGTGCGAACCCGGTTTCTATGGAGCTACGACGCCGGACAACTACGATCACGACGGTCTATGTGACTTCGAGAGAGAAAAAATCGGCGCGGATCATGCCGAGGTCGGCTCCTGGTTAATGCAGCGGTGGAAGATGCCGGAACGCCTGGTAACTGCGGTTGAGCACAGCCATTTGCACGAGCCCCACGACGACCCGTTCAATGCATGCGTCGCAATATCCGGTGCAATCGCCGGTTTCTGTCTGGCACCAGACAATGAAGGCGGCACAACAAAACTCGCAAAACTTTTTTCCACCACCACCTGTGCGCCTTCTGAGAAACTCGGTGAAGTACTCATGGAGCTCAGTGAGCAGACGCCGGACATTGAAGCACTCTACGAAAGCGACATCATGGATGGCAGCCAGGCCGAGACCATACTTGAGCAAGCCCGCGAATTGATGATGATGCGGAACCTGCAAGCACTGCGCTCGGCAGAAGTCCGGACCGAAGAGCTGGAGGAAGAAAATCGCCGCGATACCCTAACCGGGGCCTTCAATCGTTCTCACATGATGAAAATTCTCGAGCAGGAATTCAAAGCATCCATCGAGAACGGTTGGCCGCTAACTGTAGCATTTATTGATATCGACAAGTTCAAACAAATTAATGACACCCATGGGCATCTGGCAGGCGACCGATTGTTGATCGCCATTGCCAACGGTCTGAAAGATAATTTGCGGGACTCGGACATAGTCACGCGTTATGGTGGCGACGAATTCGTACTCATCATGCCAGGAACGGATACCGAGATGGCCACCGCAGCAGGCTCCAGAATTACGCCGCGCATCGCCTCTATCAAACACGATCTGGGCGACGGCCTTGAGCTTTCCGTAAGCATCTCGATGGGTCTGGCAAGCCTCGACCGGGACTCTCGATTCGAATCCCTGGAGGAACTGCTCGCGGCGGCCGATTCCGCAGTCTATTCCGTAAAACAGGCCGGTCGTAATAATTTCGCGTCGTGGAACACGTTAAATGCGGAAGGCCTGCTGGTAGGCGCACCC
The DNA here is from genome assembly GCA_029862285.1 of Gammaproteobacteria bacterium. Lineage (GTDB taxonomy): Bacteria > Pseudomonadota > Gammaproteobacteria > Steroidobacterales > JABDKV01 > JABDJB01. The sequence continues at coordinate 83 of JAOTXR010000394.1, read as the reverse complement.
CAACGCAACTATCACGAATCAGAAACTGCAGACGCCTAGGAGGATGAAATGAACGACCAGGTCAACCACGCGGGTTTTGCTTT
>JAOTXR010000395.1 GCA_029862285.1 Gammaproteobacteria bacterium | reverse complement strand
TGAAATACCAGGAAATACATACCAAGCAGCTCGCCGCCGAGGTATCGGAGAGCCTCGAGCAAGGCCGCAAAGGCGAACGTTTCGAAGTGGTAGAGCCGGCGTTGCTGCCGACACTACCGCACACGCCGAACCGGTTGGCCTTGCTATTCCTGGGGCTGGTGTTGTCAATGGCAGGATCGGTCGGCAGCACCGCCGTATCGGAAAGCATGGACCGGTCAGTGCATGGACCAAAGGGTCTTGCCGCTGTGCTCGGTGCCCCGCCAATCGCGACCATTCCTTTTATAGCCAACGATCTGGATTCGACTCGCGACCGGCGGACAATCTGGCTGGTAATCGCAGGCATCGCCGCGTCCATCCTGCTGGTATTGGTGCTGGTGCATTTTCTCTACCGACCACTGGACATATTGTGGTTCACCCTATTGCGAAAACTGGGTATTTGATAGCTTGTTAACTGGTGTGACCGGAAAAATATTATGGAAAGAATCAAAGAAGCATTAGAACGCGCACGGCAGCAGCGAGAGTCTGCTGGCGGAAGCGCCGCGGCACCACGCCGGCGCGACGCGACACGTATCCAGGCCAGGGCACCCGACACGCTGGAAATTGAATACACGCAAACTCGTGTCGTATCACCGGATCCGATCGTCATGCGCGAGAAACGGGTTATTGCCGCCAGTCGTGGCGACGCTATCGCCGATGCCTACCGGATGCTGCGTACGCGAATTTTGCGCAGTATGAAAGAGAATCAGTGGAGCTCATTGGCGATAACCAGCCCGCGTGCCGGCGAGGGTAAATCCCTGACCGCCATCAATCTGGCGTTGAGCATGGCACGGGAGGTTGATCGCACGGTACTGCTGGTGGACCTGGATATGCGCCGGCCCAGCACCCACGAGTTCTTTGGCTTCGAAGTCGAACAGGGACTGAGCGACTATTTGACCGGTGACGTCGCGCTCGAGGATTTACTTGTGAATCCATCCGTCGAGCGATTCGTCGTACTACCGGGTCGTGGCCGCGTGGATAACTCATCGGAATTGCTGGCATCACCGAAGATGGCAATGCTGGCCGAAGAGATTGCCCACCGCTACAAAAACCGCATTGTGATTTATGATCTGCCGCCGGTTTTGGTTGTCGACGATGCCCTGGCGTTCTCGCCGCTGGTCGACGCGTTCCTGTTAGTGGTTGAGGAAGGCGCCACCCAGACTGAGGAAATTGTCGCGGCACATGACGTGCTGGCCCAGGCGAATGTTATCGGTACGATGCTGAACAAGGCAGATGAATCACAGAGTCAGTACTACTACTGAGTTCGCCCCAGGGTAACTATTAGATGTACGAAGCTTTTTACGGTTTTTCCGAGAAGCCATTCTCGCTGCTGCCCGACCCGGCGTTCTTGTACCTGGGTCGCAAGCATCGTATGGCCTTGACGATGCTGCAATACGGCTTGATGAACAATGCCGGGTTCACGGTGATTACCGGTGAGATCGGTTCCGGCAAAACCACGCTGATTCGCCAGTTACTCGACGAGATCGAAGAGGACATCACCGTCGGGCTGATTACCAACACCCACGAGTCGTTTGGCGATCTCTTGCAGTGGGTGTTGATGGCCTATGGCATCGAATACAAGGGCAAGGAGAAGGTCGAGCTATACGAGGCTTTCGTGCAGTTCGTTGTCGGTGAATATGCGGACAACCGACGTACCGTGCTGATTATCGACGAGGCGCAGAACCTGTCGCCGAAGACACTCGAAGAGCTGCGGATGCTGTCGAATATCAATGCCGACAAGAACCAGGTCCTGCAGATGATACTGGTGGGGCAGCCGGAGTTACGCTCTATGCTTATGCTGCCAAGTCTGAAACAATTCGCTCAGCGTGTCTCGGTGAGTCATCATCTTGATGCACTCAATTCTGAAGAGACCGTAAAATATATTCATCACCGGGTTTCGGTTGCAGAGGGCAACCCGGCAATTTTTCCAGCAAAGACATGTTCATTAATCTGGTATTACAGTCGTGGCGTTCCACGCGTGATTAACTCACTGTGTGACACGGCCCTGGTTTATGCCTTCGCCGAGCAATGCCGTGAGATAGGACCTGATTTGATCAAAGATGTAGTCCGGGATCGCAAGGCTGGCGGTTTGTTCCCGGCACGAGAAGACGATCGCCCGGCACAGCAAACCGGGACCGGCGATTCGCAGTAAGTGGTGGCACGCCGTCGATAACTTCCAGGAATTGATTTGGTTTGAATAGCCGAATCCAGAGTATTTGAAGTAGGACAATACAATGATGAAATCGAGAAACCTGGTCGAGATGCTGCTGCTGCTCGGTCTTGTGGTCGCATGCAGTGGTTGTAGCAGTGCTGAGGAGCGCGCGGACAAGTACCTGAGCCGGGCGGAAGCTTCTTTTGAGGCGGGCGACATGGTCAAAGCCGAGCTCGACGCCAAGAACACGCTTCAGATCCAGCCACGTAACGCCGATGCTCGCTTCCTGCTGGCGCGCATTGCCGAAACGAAGGTCCTGTCGGACCCGGAGGCATGGCGGGCGATGATGGGTAACCTGCAGCGAGTCGTCGAGGTACAGCCGGATCACATCGAAGCACGCACCAAGTTAATACAGCT
>JAOTXR010000392.1 GCA_029862285.1 Gammaproteobacteria bacterium | reverse complement strand
GCCGGTTCGACAGCCGCCACTTCCAGCCCTGCCATGGTCAACTGCGATGCCAGCTCCTGGGTATCCACCGGTGGATCAACCCATTCGCGTAACCATGCTTCGCTAAAGCGCATCTAGAATTGCTCCAGAAACCGCAGGTCATTTTCGAAGAACAGGCGCAGGTCATTTACCTGATAGCGCAGCATCGCCAGACGCTCCACACCCATTCCAAATGCATAACCAGTGTACTTTTCCGCATCAATACCAACATGGTCAAACACGCTTGGGTGGACCATCCCGCAACCCAGGATCTCCAGCCACCCGGTGCGCGAACATATACGGCAACCGGCCCCGGAACACATGACACACTCGATATCGACTTCTGCCGACGGCTCTGTAAATGGAAAATACGACGGTCGCAAACGCATTTTCAGATCACGCTCGAAAAACTGCTGGGCGAATCCGTGCAGAATTGCCTTCAGGTTAGCAAAGCTGACATTCTCGTCTACCAGTAAACCTTCTACCTGATGAAACATCGGTGTATGGGTCAGATCGGAGTCACAACGATACACCCGGCCGGGCGCAATCAGTTTGAGTGGTACCTTGCCTTCCCGCATTGCACGAATCTGCACTGGCGACGTATGCGTGCGCAGTAGCAACCCGGACGGAAAATAGAAGGTATCGTGGGATGCACGCGCCGGGTGGTGTGCAGGGATATTGAGCGCCTCAAAATTGTGGAACTCGTCCTCAATTTCAGGGCCCTCCTGCGTCTCAAACCCGATCTGCGCAAAGATGCGTTCTATGCGACGCATGGTGCGGGTAACCGGGTGCAGCCCGCCGGGCGGATGACCCCGGCCGGGCAAGGTGACATCAATGCGATCGGACTCCAGCTGTTCCGCCAGAACCGCCGCTTCCAGCTGATCACGCCGCAACTCGATCAACGAGTCTATGCGCAACTTGGCCTCATTGATGCGTTCGCCAGCCTGCGGCCGTTCGGCCGCCGGCAGCTTGCCGAGCTGTTTTAGCTGGGCGGTTAGCTCACCCTTGCGACCGAGATAGCCCACGCGCACCTGGTCCAGCCCCGCCAGATCTTCAACGTCCGCTATCGCTTTTTCCGCCTGATCGAGCAGGCGCGAAATATCACTCACCGCCACGCCCCCTACAGCGCCATATCAAGATACCGATTGCGACCAGCCGTGGTCGCGGATCAGCCGGTCAGGCTGGCCTTGGCCTGCTCGGCGATGGCGCCGAATGCATCCGGATCATGAACAGCAATGTCCGCAAGCACCTTGCGGTCTATTTCAATATCGGCCCTTTTCAACCCGTTGATCAGACGGCTGTACGACAGCCCATGACCGCGGGCAGCGGCGTTGATACGGGTAATCCAAAGCTGCCGAAACTGCCGCTTGCGCTGCCGACGATCCCGATACGCATACTGACCCGCCTTGATCACAGCCTGCTTTGCTACACGGTAGACCTTGCGCCGGGCGCCATAGTAGCCCTTCGCCTTGTCCATGACTTTTTTGTGTCGCGCTTTGGCGACTACACCACGTTTGACTCTTGCCATGTCCGATTCCCCTTAACTGTACGGCAACATGCGGCGTACAGCCTTCACGTCGCTCTCCGCCACTTGCAAAGTGGCGCGCAACTGGCGCTTACGCTTCGGTTTCTTCTTCGTGAGAATATGATTCAGGTGCGACTGCTTACGTTTGAAGCCGCCGCTACCGGTGCGCCGGAACCGCTTTGCGGCACCGCGATTACTCTTCATCTTCGGCATTTTCGTGCTCCTTCAATTAGCCACGGCACGTCAAAAGCGTGACGGGCGAAACACCGCCTTGGCGGTGTCTACTTTTTCTTTGGTGCTATCACCATAATCAGTTGGCGGCCTTCCATCTTTGGATACTGCTCGACAATCCCGAACTCGTCCAAATCCTGCTTTACTCTGTCGAGCATTGCCCGCCCCAGATCCTGGTGCGCCATCTCTCGACCGCGAAAACGCAGTGTTACTTTAGCCTTGTCACCCCCGGTCAGAAACTTGATCAGATTGCGTAACTTGATCTGATAGTCGCCGTCATCCGTACCTGGCCGGAACTTAACTTCTTTAACGTGTATCTGTTTCTGTTTCTTGCGTGCCACCTGAGACTTCTTCGATTCCTCGAAGAGGTACTTGCCGAAATCCATTATGCGGCAGACCGGTGGTTCCGCGTTTGGTGAAACCTCTACCAGATCCATTGCAGCGGTGGTCGCCATATCCAGCGCGTCTTCGAGCGACATGACACCCGCCTGTTCTCCATCAGCATCGATTACCCGCACCTCGGGCGAGGCAATTTCCTGGTTACGTTTTGCTCTCTTGGCTTTAGGCGCTGCTATGTGTCAGTCCTCCAAATTAATACGGCCGCGGCGCGCGCAGTCTTTGTGCAGTTGCTCAGCGAAATCGTCCAGCGACGTTACGCCAAGGTCTGCGCCACCACGCGTGCGCACGGCCACGACTCTGTCCGTCATCTCCCGGTCGCCAACGACCAGCAGATACGGCACTCGTTGTATCGTGTGCTCGCGGATTTTAAAGCCGATCTTCTCGTTTCTCAAGTCAGTTTCAACCTGAAAGCCTTGTTTTTTCAGGGCTTCAGCCAC
>JAOTXR010000044.1 GCA_029862285.1 Gammaproteobacteria bacterium | reverse complement strand
GCTGGCCGAGAATTTTTCTGTCGCGCGTTCCGCGGTTTCGATCGAACGCGGCAGCGGCGGCAGGCGCAAACAGGCGCGGATCGCGTCACCGGCAGAATTACCGGCGTTGCCCGACCAAAAATAAGGTCGAACCGCAATTTTGCTTACTGTGAAAATTGCGGTTCGACCCCCGGCCTGGATAGGCTATAGTACGGCGGTCCCACTTTTCGCCAGGGAGTATTTCACGCATGAACACCAGACTCGTGTTGGCCACAAGCCTGCTGATGGCGTCCGGCCTGATCACCGGATGTGGCGGAACCGACCCTGGATCCAGCGCATCGAGGCCCGCAGCACCGCAGGCGACCGAGCGATCCAAGGACTTTGGGGACTACGTGCTGCACTACAACGCGCTGACCACAGATCAGCTCCCGGCGGAGGTGGCACGCAATTTCGGCATCACCCGGAGCAAGTCCCGGGCGATGCTGAATATCGTCATGATCCGCAAGGAAGTGGGGACACTGGGACATTCCGTCACCGGAACCGTGACCGCAAAGGCGACGAATCTAACCGGACAACTCAAGAACTTAGAGCTACGTCCTCTCACAGAGGGTGATGCGACTTACTACATCGGCACAATCCAGGTTGCAGATGGCGAAGTTCTGATCTTTGACATCGACGCGACGCCGGACGGCTCGTCCACTTCGATGAGCGTCAGATTACAGCAACAGTTTTTTACTCGATAGATTCAGTTTCGCGCCGAAATCAGGTTGCCAATACGGCTTACCTTCCCTCCCATCTTGTGCTACTTTTCGGCCGAGAGACGACGCCATTCGGCTTTATTTCAGGTTAAAACGCACATCTTTGAGGAGAACGTAAATGGCTACTAGAAGCACTGCGGCGAAGCCGCCGACAAAGGGCGAAATTATGCGCTTTATTTCTGACGACACGGGTCTGACTAGAAAAGAAGTCGGCGCGGTGTTCGACAGCCTGCAGACACTTATCAAGAAAAATCTGGGTCGCCGCGGTCCCGGCATATTTGCCGTACCCGGTCTGATGAAGATCAAGGTCGTTAAGAAACCGCCGACAAAAGAACGTGAGGGTATTAATCCTTTCACCGGTGAGCCGACTATTTTTAAAGCCAAGCCGGCACGCAAGGTCGTAAAGGTTTCAGCACTGAAGGGCCTCAAAGACATGGTCTAAACCAGACCAACGCAAAATTAGAAAAAAACCGGAGCCAATGGCTCCGGTTTTTTTTTAGAATTGCCTAGTCGTCAGCCCCTTCGTCCAGCTCGCCGAGAACTCGATGCTTGAGACGCACGAGGTCGGCGTGAGAAACATAAAGGAGATCGGCGATCTTTCGCACCAGGTAATCTTCGTATTTATCAAGCCGCGCATCGGCCAAAGCAACACGCCACAGCATTTCAATGATGGCATGTTTCTCAACCGGCTCGAGTTGCTCATGTAGCAACCGGGTAAATTCGTGCAGCGAGACTGCCTTGTCAGCGCTGGCTGCGGCACGGTCCAGCAAGGCCTGGGCCGCAGCCAGATCGAGAGAAAAATGACGCTGCAGCGTACGGCGGATTTCGTCATGCTCCGCGCGATCCTCGGAAAAATCGGCGCGTGCCATTTCCACCAGTAACGCCGCCGTTGCCACCCGCAGCAAATGCCCGCCTGCCTGTGCTTCGGGAGCGCTTTTGTCAGCGTCGAGGCCTAGTAGTTCACGGAGGCGTTGGAGCACGATTTACTTCTTTAAGGTGATATGGGGTTGCAGCAGATCGTAGAGACGCTGGCGTAATTCGCGCAGGTGTCCGTGAAAAAAATGATCGACGCCATCCATAATAACCAGCTCCGGTCCCGGCTCGAGGCTGTCGATCCAGGCCACGATTTCGTCGGCTTCGACCAGTTCGTCGTGATCTCCCTGCACCACGATCCAGGGACACGCGGGTTGCTCCAGGGTCCCGACATCAAAACGCTGTACCGGCACGGCGATTGATATCAGCCCGGCCGGTAACTCACGGGTGGCCGCGCGCAACGCGACAAACGCACCAAAGGAAAACCCGGCCAACCACAAGGGCATGCCGGGCCAGCGACGCCGCGCCCAGGATACGACAGCCAGCGCGTCGTCGGTTTCACCTGTCGCCTCGTCATACTTGCCCTCGCTGTCGCCGACGCCGCGAAAATTGAAACGCACTGCTGCAAAATTCGTATCGTTGAACGCCCTGGCCAATGTGTGCACAACCTTGTTGGTCATTGTGCCGTGATACAGCGGGTGCGGATGACAGATAACCGCCACCCCCGCAGGCTCGACGGGCGACTCGACCAGGGTCTCGAGTGCGCCCGCAGGTCCGTCGACGTGCAGGCGTTCGGTCTGTGGTCGCTTCATGCCGATGCAGGCGCCGGTTCGGAGCTGTCCGTATCCATATCGAGCCGCTCCCTGGCTACCTGTCGTTCCGGTGCAAAATAGAGAATAGTCGCGCCCACGGCGGGCTCGCGGGTATCGGCAGGCGACATCAGCCGGAAACTGCCGTCGGCATATAACAAGAGAATCTGGATTGCCTCGGCGGGAAAATCCCGCAGAAAATCGCTGTAGGTATAGTTTTCAGTAATCCGGGTGCGATAAAACTTCCAGCCGCGCACGTGCAGACGCCAGAGTCTCTCGAACACCGAATCGGAATCAAAGGCCTGCTGTCCGCGCAAGGGTCTCGATACCGCACGTGGATCCTCATCGTCACCACCGCCCATCGGTAACTGAAAAACCTTGCTGCGTCCGACTTCGTGCGACAACGCCGTGCAGACCAGCGCGTTATAGGCATCGTTACTGGTCGCGGCAAGCACGGTGCCAACATGACTGATCTCGACGGATTCCTCGGCAAAATCTGACAGGATCTCGCCATAAAAAACAGGCACACCGGCGAGCCGGGCACTACGCAGTTTTTGCCATGAACTGTCCGCGATCAGCACATCGACGTTGATTTCTGTCAGCTTCGCTCCCAGCGCTACGCTCCAGGGCGAGGCGCCGACGATCAGCAACGTTGCCTGATCGCCCGTGGCCAGCTCAAGTCGTCGCGCCAGCGAACGGATACTGATGCCATGGAAAAAAACCGTAGCGAATATGACTGCAAAAACCAGTGGCAACAATTGCTGCGCATCGGCTGCCAGCAAAGCAGCATCCGGACCGCCGATTTCAGTAGCGCGATTCGCCAGTGCTGAAGCCATGACACCCGCGGTTGCGGCCGCGACGATACCGCGCGGTGCAATCCACGACAGCAACAGACGATCGCGTATATCCATGCCGGCGCCTATCGTAGCCAGCATGATCGTAGCCGGCCGCGTCACCAGTAGTATGGCCGCGACCAGGGCCGCACCACGCCAGTCGATACGACCCAGTACTTCGCGGTCGAGATCCGCAGTCAAAATTACGAAAACCACAGCAACCAGCATGACCGTGATGTATTCCTTGAATCGCTTCATGTCCTGAATGCCGGCCAGACGCATGTTGCCCACCGTAATCCCCATGATTGTCACGGCGAGCAGCCCTGCTTCGCTTTGCAACTGGTTGGACAGTACATAAACGACCAGCACCAGCCCGAGCATCACTGGCGATTTTAAGTACTCCGGCACCATCCCTTTCTTGAACGCCATGCCGGTTAGCCAGCCGCCGACACCACCCAGCAGACCGCCTGACAATAGCGCCCACCCCAAACCACGGGCGACACCGGAAATCCCAAGATCCTGGAAAGAGATGAACTGAAACACCAGCACCGCGAGCAACGCACCGATTGGATCATTGACGATGCCTTCCCACTTGAAATACGACGCGGTGCGGCGGTTCAGACGCGCCTGGCGCAGCATCGGCATGATCACGGTCGGGCCGGTGACCACCATGATGGCGCCGAAGATGGAAGCAACCGGCCAGCCGAGACCGCCAATATAGTGCGCAGCCGCGCTGGAAAGACCCCAGGCAATCGGCACCCCGGCGTACACCAGACGACGTACGCCGGCCGCGGCCACCTTCAGCTCATGCAGCTGCAGGTTAAGTCCGCCTTCGAAAAGGATAATGGCGACACACAGGCTGATAAGGGACGGCCGCCGGTTACCCAGCTCCGCAGTCGGGTCGATCAGGCCAAACACCGGGCCGGCCAGCAATCCCGCCACGGCCAGCAGGATGATTGCCGGCAAATGAGTCCGCCAGGCCAGCCATTGGGCACCGACACCCAGCGCGACTATTGCGACGATGATTACAGTTAGATGATGCTCCAAGCGTGCTCCGACCTCCTGGTGTGCGCCATACGTTATCAGCAGCCAACCCGTGCAACAACATAAACAGCCCCTTTTGCACTGGCTGGGGCGCCGTTAGAATGACTGATCATCCACAGCGAGGGCCGCCCGCAGCGTGACCAGCGAATCCATCAACCGCATGACCATTATCGGCGCCGGGAGCCTGGCCATCATCGTCTTCGGCGGACTGTGTATCCGCCACAACGTGCCGGCTATCGAAGCGGAGCTTGGCAGGCGTGCCGAAGCAGAACTGCGTGAGCAACGCATGAGCTGGGCAAAAATCGAACTCAGCGGCCGGGACCTCACGCTCTCGGGCGTCGCGCCCGATACGGCAGCGCAGGAAGCTGCACTGAGTAGCGCTACGATATGGGGAGTCCGCAAGGTCAGCAGCAAACTGAGCACTGTCGACGAGTACGTCACGGAAAATGCAACGCCGGCCAAAGTGGCACCAGGGACGCGTACAGTCGCCCCTGACCCGGCTAGCGGTGCCCAAACCAATTTACCGGCGACAAACGAGCCTTTCCGTACGCGGCTGACAGTGGTGGATCAACGACTGATCCTCAACGGAGCTGTACCCGGCGAACGCCAGCGCCGCGAATTCGTGGAACTCGCTCAGTCGCAATTCGGTATCGCAGCGGTCGAAGTACAACTGCAACAAACCGACAATGCCCCGGAGGGTTGGCTGCAGGCTGCTGCTGTCGCGTTGGAAATTGTCGACCAGCTCGTATTTGGCGAAGTCAACATTGTTGAACAGTCGCTGCACGTTACCGGCATAACGGCAACTCGTGAAGGCGACGAACGGATTCGCCTGCTCGTTGCAGAACAACTTCCCCAAGGCTACGCGGGCACCGCCGAGACCGGTGCCCGGTCAGAACTTGAGTCTGTTTTGCGCACTTCACCGGAACTGGCTGCGCGAGTTTCGCAGCGCGGCCAGGCTTCATCACGCGATGAACTGACTCGGCCGCGGGTGCAGAACTCGAACCGCTGTGAATCGGAATTTAAGACTGAGATGAACGATCGCAGGATTCTCTTTGCCACGGCCAGCAACGAGCTGACCGCCGATAGCCTGCGATTGCTCGACGATCTCGCGATAATATTGAAGACGTGCTCCGGAACCCGCATCAATATCGAAGGCCACACCGATGATCAGGGTCTGATGGAAAACAATCTTGCCCTCAGTCAGCGCCGCGCCGAATCGGTCATGCAGCACTTTGTGACCCGCGGTATCAGTCTTGGTCGCCTGGCGGCCCAGGGCTTTGGCGAGGAACGACCATTGGTGCCGAACGAAACTGCGGACAACCGCGCTGTAAATCGGCGCATCGAATTTGTGTTTGAAAGCGAATGAGATGATTTATCTGGTAGGTCAAATAATACTGTGTCTCCTGTTTACCGCTTTGATCGGCATGACGATGGGCTGGTTGCTGCGTGGGCTCGGAACCCGCCGACAGACTGAAACGGTGGAGGCACGATGGCGGGCGCGAGTCTCACAGCTACAGCAACAGCACCAGACGGCCAGACCGGCAGACTCTGTCGCAACCGGGCCGTTGCCGGCCAGTCCTGCAATTGAGGCGGAAATAGCGGCGCTGAAGCGGCAAATACAGCAACGCGACAAAGCGTTGAACGCGCTGCGTACCGCGCAGACGGTCAGTGGACGGGCCTCCGCCCGCCCCGCGACAGACGCATCCCAGGACAAGGATACAGCGCAAATAAACGCCCAACTGCAGGGCCACCTGGCCGAACAAAAAGCCACTGCAAACCAGCTGGAGAGTCAGTGCAACCGTTTGCTCAACGAAAAAGAAATGCTGATCGAACGGCTGCGGGATCGGGAAACTGAAATCGGGCGGATGGGTCAGGAACGCCAACACGCGATCAATACGATCGCGAAGCTGCAGAAAGAGCTGCGCGCGCAACGCGTCGGTGATCGCGGGGAAGCCGCACCCACGAAAACAGACGCGGTTGTCACAAAATCCGCGGTGCCGGAGCCGTCGCGCGAGGCCGCATCGCCATCGTCCGGGCAGCTACCGGCAGCCGCGCAACGACAGGGCCTTCTGATCCCACCGGATGAGCAATCACAGGAATCGCCTGGCTATAATCCCGACTGGCTGCTGTCAGCGCCACGTGGCCAGAAAGACAACCTGCAGGCGATCTTTGGCATCGGTCCCAAACTGGAGCTGCAATTGAACACCCTGGGAATATTTCATTTCGATCAGATTGCACAATTCAGCAATGACGACATCCTGTGGGTCGCCCGTCACCTGAAAAGTTTTCCCGGGCGGATCGTGCGTGACCGCTGGATTTCTCAGGCCGAGTCTCTGTCCAGTCGCCAGACCAGCTAGGCCCCGGGCGGTTCAGCCTGTTCCGGCGCCTCAGCCTCATCAGCTTGCGGCTGAGGTACTGCCAGCGGCATATCCGGGAGCCGGCGCTTGAACGGATCTTCGCCCAGCAGGCGCGCAGCCTCCTCGCGAGTCAGCAAGTCGACTTCAAATGCCTCCAGCGTTGATTTCGCCTGGTCGTCGTCAGAGTAGAATACGCGTAATCCCACCACCAGCATCACCAACACAACTGCGCTGCCGGCGACAAAAGAGACAAGGATTCGGACGTAGCTCATGACGCTCTAGGGTTTTGCGTAAACCTTTCCGTCTTTCATGACAAAGCGCACGTCCTGCAAGACACCTATATCCTCGCCAGGATCTCCAGAAACCGCAATGATATCGGCCAGTTTGCCCACCTCGATACTACCAAGCATATCTTCGACACCGAGTAGTTGCGACGCGGTTAACGTTGCCGATCGGATGGCCTCAGCCGGGTTCATACCGGCTTCTACCATGAGGACAAATTCCCGGGCATTGTCACCGTGAGCGGACACGCCGCTGTCAGTACCGAAAGCGATCTTCACGCCGGCGGCATGCGCTGCTGAAAACGTGTCGCTGATCTGCGGCCCAATGGCCGCTGCTTTGGGGCGCACCAGTTCGGGAAAGAATCCGTCCACACGGGATTTTTCCGCGACCCATTCCCCGGCAGAAATGGTCGGTACGTAAAAAGTACCGTGACGTTTCATCAGCCGCATCGTTTCCTTGTCCATGTAAGTCCCGTGCTCGATCGACCGGACACCGGCACGCACTGCTCGCTTCATCCCTTCGGCCCCATGCGCATGGGCGGCAACGTGGAAATCATAGTCCTTGCCGGCGGCGACCACTGCTTCAATCTCCGCTTCGGTGAATTGCGGGTTCTGGCCGCTCCTGGCAACACTCAACACCCCACCAGTGGCTGTGATCTTTATGAGATCGGCACCGTCCTTATAACGCTGCCTCACGGCCTTGCGGACATCGTCGATACCGTTGACCACACCCTCCTTCGGTCCCGGATCGCCACGCAGATCCATACGCCAGCCGTTGGTGGGGTCGGCATGTCCACCGGTGGTAGCCAACGATTTGGCTGCCGTGTATATCCTTGGGCCATCGACATAGCCCTTCCTGATCGCCTCGCGCAACGAAACGGTCACGTTGTAGCTGTCACCAAGGTCACGCACTGTCGTAAAACCGGCAAGCAACGTCTTCTCCGCGGCTGCCGCCGCCCGCAACGCCACGTCTGCCGCACCCAGCTGGAATCTCTCGAGGTAGGTGCTACGACTGAATTGCGTCGTGAGGTGCACGTGCATGTCCATCAAACCGGGTAACACCGTCAGCGCAGACAGGTCGATTAACTCGTCACCGGGCTTTGGCTGTGTATAACCGTTTTCTATTGCAACGATCCTGTCGGCATTGACTACGATCGTTAGCTGCTGCATCGAGCCGGCTCCTGGATTCAGCAACTGGCCAGCGTGAATCAATGTGCGCGCCTGTGTCGGTGCGCAAAAACCGATTGCAACCACCAACGCGAGCAACACGCGGGCAAAGGGATTCATTCGCTGTTTCCAGAGTTGTCTTTTGACGCAAAATTCAGTGCCGCAGAATTAATGCAATAACGCTTGCTGTCCGGACCAGGTCCATCTTCGAACACGTGGCCCAGATGTGCATCGCAATTGCTGCAACGTACTTCCAGTCGGCGCATTCCATGACTGGTATCGAGAGTTGTCGTCACTGTGTCGCTGGTGCTGGGTGACGTGAAGCTCGGCCAGCCCGAGCCGGAATCGTATTTGGTATCGGAATCAAACAAAACGCAATCGCAACAAACGCAACGATAGGTCCCGTCTTCCTTGTGATACACGTAGTCGCCGCTGAACGCGGGCTCCGTTGCACTCTCGCGGGTTACAGCGTATTGCAGCGATGTGAGGCGGCTGCGCTCATCGTCCGGAGTATTTTTGCCCATCGGGGCAGGATAAGCCCTGAGCGTCGTGCTGCCAAGCCAGGTCCTGGCTAGGCGGTAGCCAGCGCTGCAAGCCCCATATAGCGATCAAAGGGAATCGGCACTTCGCCCAACTTCCACTGAGCCAGCGAGCAATCCTTAGAAACCTGTTCGAAGCGCTGCAGCAAATCCTTCTTGTTACGGACGTCCAGCAGCACATGAATCGGCTGAAATTTCTTTTTCGACTGTGCAGCAAAGAACAGATCGAAACCCGTCTTCTCAAATTCCTGTGCGTAGATCAGGGTGCTCGGAAACCAGCGTGCCAGGCCTTTTTGATGATGCATCAGGCCACGAATGCAGAGAAGAAAATCGGCCTGCATGATGTCGCCGAACGAAACAAAACTTCGATCGGCGCGAGCCTTCAGTAAATCTGCTGCAGGCGACAAACGCTGCTGACGCAGGCGACGCGTCTGGAATTCATCGATTGACTTGATATAGGCGTCAAACTTCAGGAAATTCGCCCGTTGCGGCCCCCGATCAGTTTCGAACAGATACTCTGCTTCGAGATATTTTCTTGCTTCTTCATAATTACAATCGACTATCAATGAAGCAATTACGTGGATAAACAGTTCCCGCAAGACGAATCGATAATGATCGCACCACAGGTGATTAAAATGAATAACTTCGCGAGGTGCATGTTTGTATGCCAGCAGCGTGCCGAGAAACGGACGAATTACACTGTGAATGTCGTTACGGCGGTCAGCCTTATTTGCCAGATTGACAAACTCCAGAAAATAATCGCGCAATGGCTTCATCGCTGTCAGCGTATTGAGAATTCGAACGTCGAGTGGCTCATTGTCCGGGCCATCCACCCTGAAGTCACCGAACGCAGAATACAGGGCCGCGAGAAATTGATCGATCGCGTCATCGCGATGCGATCTCTCATTGACCAACGCGTCATGCACGATCGAAAAACGCGTTTCCACGTGCACAATATTCCCTGCCGCCGGACTGACAGCAGCTTCAGTTTCTTCGGTCACGAGTATAGACAACGGCCTGATTCTCCCGTGTGCTCAATCGGGTCTTGGCCGTGGAAGATTAGCAGTGCGGTGTGACGGGAAGTGTGTGCCAGATCACATCCCGCGGCGGTCTACTCGCCGCAGGCTGCGACTGCGGCCTTGTCCAGTGAGTCCCTCACGGCGCCGTTACCCGCCGGGCCC
>JAOTXR010000391.1 GCA_029862285.1 Gammaproteobacteria bacterium | reverse complement strand
AAAACATCTCGAACCCCGAGAGCTATGTCATGAGCGAAACAGATGATTCGCGTCTCGGTACGGTATTTGATGTTGACGTAAATGCTCACACGGCGAATTCCGGGTTTGCGATATTGAACGATGGCCGCGAAGCTTTTGTTGCCCGGGCCGGGTTGGCCGATCTGGCCGAGCACAGTATCGATGCGCAGTACTATCTCTGGAACGGCGACAAGGCCGGACAGGTGTTGCTCGAAAAACTCGTTGCCGCGGCACAGCGCGGCGTGCGGGTGCGCATACTCATCGATGACACTTATGCGATTGGCAGTGATTTCGAGATTGCCGCGCTCGATAGCCTGAGCAACATGGAAGTTCGTTTATTCAATCCTTACGCACAACGGCACAAATACGCTGTTTTTCGCCGCGGCTTCGAGTTTTTTACCAACCTGTCGCGACTCAATCACCGGATGCACAACAAAGTATTTGCGGTCGACAACAAGGTTGCCATTGTCGGCGGTCGCAATATTGGTGACGAGTATTTTGGTGCCAGCGAGACTTTCAATTTTCGAGATCTTGACCTGCTGGCGGTCGGGCCGGTGGTCGGTCAAGTCTCGGCGGGCTTCGACCAGTACTGGAATAGCAACTGGGCTTATCCAGCGAGTGCTCTAACCAAGAAAACGCCGTCGTCAGAAGATACATCAGTTTTGCTGGAGAAACTGCGGCAGTCGTCCGGCCGTTACTCGGAGCTGCACAAACTGCTCCCAACCGGCGAATCGGATAGCGTCACACAGCTTGCCAGACTGCGTGATGCCCTGATCTGGGCGCCAGCGGAAGTGATTTCCGACCCACCCAGCAAGACAGAAAATGTGGATCCGGAGGCGCCGTCGGTTGTCACAGCCAGGCTGGCCGACATTCTGGCTGACACCCACACCGAGGTGCTTGCTGAATCAGCCTATTTTGTGCCCGGTCGCCGTGGTGTCGAGCGGCTCAACGCCATTGCCGGGCGTGGGGTGGCGGTAAAGATCCTCACCAATTCACTGGCATCGACGAATCACGCGGTAGCGCACACCGGGTATAAGCGTTACAGGAAAGCATTACTGGCGGGCGGGGTACAGTTGTTCGAAGTTCAGCCCAGGGCCCGGTCACGCGACCGGTATACGCTCGATTTTGCCGGTGACCACAGTTTTGGTTTGCATACCAAGGCGGTCGTGTTCGACCGCCGCGTGGTGTTCGTTGGCACGCTGAATCTTGACCCACGTTCCGTGAACCTGAATACCGAGATGGGTCTGGTCGTTTACAGTGAGTTACTTGCCCAGCGCCTGGCTGAACTCATGGACGACGACATGCGACCGGAAAATAGCTGGCAGGTATCCCTGCAGGACAACAAACTGAGCTGGACCGGCGAGCAGGACGGACAGACGGTAGTCTATCGCTCGGAACCCGAATCGCGATTCGGCCGCAAGCTAACGGTTTTTTTTGCTTCATTGTTTCCAATCGAGAAGCAACTCTGATATGAGTCGGTGACGATGTGAATCCAAGTGAATTGCTGATTGTATTGGTCGAAATGGCTGCCCGCATTGACGTACAGTGGGGGCTGTTTATCACTGTGCACCTGGCGCTATTCGGCGCAATCATCTATATCGATCGACCGCTGAAGCTTCCAGAAAAGATCGGTGCTTTCATCCTCTACGCCGTCTTCGCTTACGTGAACTACAAGATGATGGCAAACCAGATCGGCATGCTGACAGCGGTCTATTCCGAACTGGCCAAGTTCGCCCAGGACCCTTGCTGCCTGGGCAATGCTGTTATTGCCCGGATCGAAAACGAACTTGCCGGCGGACGGGCGGAGAAGAGTCATACTATGCTGCTGGCGATCCATATTTCAATGGCGATACTTGTCGCGATAGCCATTGTATTCGACCGCGCAGTAAACCTGAAAATTCCAAAGAAGAGAACGAAGTGATGAGAATCCCTGCCACGATATGTCGTCTGAATTCGAAATGAAATTCACCGCCCTGAGTTTTGCGGTCATGCTGCTCTGCGCAGGGTTGTTCATACCCCTGTCGGGGTTTGCTCAGGAGACCGGTGCATCTGCTCAGCCAGACTGCGCGTTGCCACCGCAGTTTATCGACAGTCGGCCTGATGCAGTGGAGCAGGCCACGCAGGTTTCGATCGGCGCCGCACTAATCGATCTGCGCCGGATCAACGATCCCGAACAGGCCGTCACAGTAGACCTGCTGATTACGCTAGGCTGGCTGGATCCACGACTAGCTATGCTGGCAGGGTGCAGGGTCAGTGCCAACGACATATGGAATCCACGGATTGAGATCCTGAACGCGGGCACGGTAGATGCACGAGGTGAATTCGCGGTTACGATTGCCGAAGACGGCAAGGTCCATGGGCAGATGCGAATCACTGGTGTATTCGTGACGCCGCTGGATATTGACGATTTCCCGTTCGACCAACAGCAGCTTAGCCTTAAAGCAATGTCGCTGCGCTACACGGCTGATGAGCTGGAGCTGGTTGTCGATCAGGCCTGGACCGGTCAACGCGACACCCTTTCAATCCCGGACTGGCATATTGGCACCGTCAGCGCGAGCGTCCGCGAACACTTCGTGCCGCAACTGAGTCGTACCTATTCACGTTACGAGATGGAAATA
>JAOTXR010000390.1 GCA_029862285.1 Gammaproteobacteria bacterium | reverse complement strand
AAGTGTTAGCGTTTCATGCTGGCCGGGATCGATATGCACTGTGTCGCTGACAAAGTCGCCGCAGCGCAATGTCAGGCCAAAACGCGGAGTCGCAGAATCATTGATCAGAGTGACCCGGAATGCGGCTCTCTGGCCGACAAACGCCGGCCGGTCACCACCGTAGCGTATTGACAGCCCGGACAGGTTGCGGTGGCAGTGGTGCATAGTGACCAGCGCCAGTCCGGCCATCAGAAACGTCACCGCCAGACCCAGGCTGTTGTTGTAGTTCATTGCGCCAGCCAGCATGGCGAAAATCAGAAAGCCGAATGCGACGCCCTGGGCATTCGGGAGAATATAGATTCGCCCGCTGTGCAAGCGCAGTTGGTCGCCATCCTCGCCCTGCCGGTTGCGAGCCCAGCTGCGCAATCGTGATCGCAGACCTTTTCGCCTGGCAGCCAGAAATGCCACGTCTATCAGGGAATGGGGACGCCGGCGAGCACGAACTGCCCGATCTCGGTAGCGGTTTGCGGGGCCGATTCGTCACGTGGCTGCAAGCGGTGTGCGATTACCGCGGTCGTCACGGCCTGAATGTCTTCGGGCAATACGCCACGATGACCGGCCATTAAGGCCCAGGCCTGAGCCGAGCGCAGCAATACGATTGCTGCACGCGGCGAAAGGCCGCGGGTAAATGCAGCGGATTCACGAGTAAAGCTGACGATCTGCTGCAGATACTCTACCAGTGCATCAGATGCATGTACCTTGGCAATTTGCTGTTGCAGGGTCATTAACGTGTCGTTATCGATACCGGGTTCCAGGCCGGCAAGTATGTCGCGCCGGTCGAGTCCGGTTAGCAACTCCTTTTCGACCCTGGCACTGGGGTAGCCCAGCTCTATACGCATCAGGAAGCGATCGAGCTGCGACTCCGGTAACGGGAACGTGCCAACCTGGTAGGTTGGGTTTTGAGTCGCAACGACAAAGAATGGCGATGGCAATGGATGAGTCTGCCCATCCGCAGTGACCTGATTCTCCTCCATGGCCTCGAGTAGCGCGCTTTGCGTTTTTGGCGTGGCACGGTTTATCTCGTCCGCAAGTACCAGTTGGGAAAAAACCGGGCCGGGATGAAATCGAAATTTGGCCCCCTCGCGTTCGTAAATAGAGACACCAACGATATCCGCCGGTAACAGATCGCTGGTGAACTGAATGCGTTGATAGCTGAGCCCCAGCGTGCGGGCGAGCGCGTGGGCGAGGGTCGTTTTACCGACACCGGGGATGTCTTCGATCAGCAAATGACCGCGTGCCAGGAGGCAGGCCACGCAGAGCCGAATCTGTCGCTCCTTACCGAGGATGACGGCATTGAGCTGGTTCAGGATCGACTCGATCACCGCGCTGGATTCAGACGCCGTCTCTTTTTGCAACATTCGGGTTGTCGTCATTGGTGAATCGCTCCGCCAGCCTCAATGTCAGACCGGTTTCGCGGGCACGAGTTGCACCGGTCGATCAGCCATTGTCTTTCAGAAGCTCGCGGACCCGTGTGATCTGTGTCTCTAATTGGCCGAGTGCCTCCTCCAGCCCGCCGACGCGCTCGCGCAAGCCCGAAACGATCTCGGCCGGGGCATTGTTTATAAAGTCCTGATTTGCCAGTCTACGCTCGGCCGCCAGCATTTCTTTGGCAGCCTTTTCTTTTTTGCGCTCCAGCCGCTTGAGTTCCGCGTCCGGGTCTATCAACCCGGCCATCGGCACGAGAATCTTCATCTTGCCATGCAGGGCCGTCGCCGAGGGCGGGGGTACCGAATCACCAGCCAGCAGACTGATTTCCGACAGGCGCGCGAGGCTTTGCAGGTAAAGGGCGTGCTGTTCCAGATTCCTACGATCCTGGGGGCCACAGTCTTGCAACAGAACTTTAACTTCGCGTCCCGGACTAATGTCCATTTCGCCACGGATCTGGCGAATGCCGAGTATGAACGTCTGGATCCACTCGATTTCGGCCTCGGCCTGCTCATCGCGATCGAAATCTGAAGCTCGCGGATAGCGTTGCGTCATAACTGTCGGGCCACTACGTTCTGCAATTGGCGCAATACGCCGCCAGATTTCTTCCGTAATAAACGGCATCAGCGGGTGTAAAGCGCGCATCAATGCTTCCAGGCACTGTGCGAGTGTCCGGCGAGTGCCGCGCTGTAGTGCTTCGCTGGCATCGGCCGACTGCAATACTGGTTTTGACAGTTCCAGGTACCAGTCGCAAAACTCGTGCCAGGTAAATTCGTACAATGCCCGAGCCGCGAGATCGAAGCGATAGATTTGGAAATTTTCTCGCACCGTGGTAATTGCAGTCGCAAGTCGCGAGCGAATCCAGCGATCGGCTAATGAATACTCAGTATTACCACCGACGCCACAATCCGCCGACTCGGTATTCATCAGCACATAGCGCGAAGCGTTCCACAGTTTATTACAAAAGTTGCGATAGCCTTCGATGCGCCCGAGATCAAAACGGATATCACGGCCGGTGGTTGCCAGTGAGGCATAGGTAAAACGCAGCGCGTCGGTGCCAAATGCCGGAATACCGTCTTTGAACTGCTTTCGGGTAGCCTTGTCGACGCGTTTCTTCAAATGCGGCTGCATCATGTGGGCAGTTCGTTTGCTTACCAATGGTTCGAGTTCGATGCCG
>JAOTXR010000043.1 GCA_029862285.1 Gammaproteobacteria bacterium | reverse complement strand
ATGGCTTAATGCGCGTGCCACCGAGAAGGAGCTGGCATTCAACAGCCAGATGATCGAAGAAGCCAAGCGTTTCAATAAGGTTGAACTCGACGATGAAACTGCACGCGCGATCAATCTCATCAAGCTTGGGTCGTCCCTGCCCGCACCCAACGACGATGCGAAGCGCAAGGAGCTGGCAGAGATCGCGCAACGCCTGAGCTCGACTTATGCCAAGGGCGAGTTCTGCCCAGGTGGCGAAGATTCCTGCAAGAAACTCGACGAGCTCGTGCGGCTGATGGCAACCAATCGCGACTACGATCAGTTGCGTACCGCATGGGCAGGCTGGCGCACGATATCGCCACCGATGCGTGCCGATTACCAGCGTTTTGCCGAATTGACCAATGAAGGCGCCGCCGAACTCGGTTACGACAACCTGGGCGTGATGTGGCGCTCGGGTTACGACATGAGTGCCGACGAATTCGAACAGGAAGTCGAGCGCCTGTGGCAGCAGGTCAAGCCGTTATACGACGAACTGCACTGTTACGTGCGGGCTGAGCTTGGTGAGTTCTATGGCGCAGATCGGGTGCCACAAGACTCGCCTATCCCGGCCCACCTGCTGGGTAACATGTGGTCGCAGAACTGGGGTGAAATATACGAGTTGGTCGAGCCCTATTCCGGTACGTCCAGCCTTGATGTCGACGCTGCCATGCTTGCCAGGGACTACAGCGTCGAGCAAATGGTCAAGCAGGCCGAAGATTTTTATGTCTCGCTCGGCATGCCGACACTCCCTGACACATTCTGGGATTACTCGATGTTTACGCGCCCCCGGGATCGTGAGGTTGTGTGTCACGCCAGCGCCTGGCCGATGGACGGCGATCTCGATGTGCGTATGAAGATGTGCACTCAGATCAATGAAGAAGATCTGCGCACGATTTTCCACGAGCTTGGCCATATCTATTATTATCTCGCCTATCGTGATTTGTCCGAGGTTTACCATGGCGGCGCTCACGACGGTTTCCATGAAGCGATCGGCGATACAGTGCTACTGTCGATGACACCCGCGTTCCTGCAAGAGATCGGGCTTGTAGACAGTTTTGAAGTCGACGAAAAAGCTTTGATCAATCAACAGATGAAATCGGCGCTGGATCGAATCGCTTTTTTTCCGTGGTCCAAACTGGTCGATCAGTGGCGCTGGGATGTTTTCTCCGGTCGTACCAGCCCCGAGGACTTTAATAAAGACTGGTGGTCTTTACGCACCCAGTATCAGGGTATCGCACCACCGGTCGAGCGCAGCGAAGACGACTTCGACCCGGGCGCCAAGTACCATATTCCCGGCAACGTTCCGTATACCCGTTATTTCCTGTCATTCATCGTGCAGTACCAGTTTCAGCGCGCCTTGTGCGAGCAGGCCGGTCACGAAGGCCCACTGCACGAGTGTTCTGTCTATGGCAGCACTGAAGCCGGGGCGCGTTTCTGGGACATGCTGGCGATGGGCCAGAGTCGGCCATGGCGCGATGCACTCGAAGCATTGACCGGTTCGCGCGAGATGGATGCCTCGGCCATCATCGATTACTACTCACCACTCATGGCCTGGCTAAAGGAACAAAACGCCACGCGCCAGTGTGGCTGGTGAACCGGCATTGGCAGGCGTTTTTGTGCACCGGACGCTATGGTGCACACAGCGCACACTACGTACGGCTGAGCCTGCTCTCGCAGGTCGCGATATCCCCTAGCTGTTCGATTTCAGGATATAGCTGAGAATCAGCAGCGTCGGTGCCCAATGCCCGACATAGATACCCCAGCGCTCGCGATGCGCCTCTTCCATGACGAGTTGCAGCGCCGGGTCCTCAATTGTCGCCATTACTTCCCTGCCGATCTCAGGGGCGA
Organism: Gammaproteobacteria bacterium; assembly: GCA_029862285.1. GTDB lineage: Bacteria > Pseudomonadota > Gammaproteobacteria > Steroidobacterales > JABDKV01 > JABDJB01. The sequence continues at coordinate 8,055 of JAOTXR010000043.1, read as the reverse complement.
AAAACCATGCCGCCCAAGACAACGGGATGGCGATGATGCCGAACCAGAACAGTACTTGCGATAGATTTTTCACGTCACTTCTCCTTCGCGGTTGAATGGCTGGAACCCGCTGAGACAGTGTCTCACAGGCCACCGCCACCAGAGCTAATGATTATTATTCAACAAGCAGTCGGGTACCTGTAGTATTCGCAGGTTACTGGGAAAAAGCTGGGAGACTCGCCGTGGCTGACAATACCAATACACTGCCTCCACCGCTGGTCGCGCCGGAACGCAGTCTGGCCGAGATTACCGGCAAAGCGATTGTGCTCGGTGCAATTTTGTCGATGTTACTGGCCGCGGCCAACGCATACATTGGATTGCTGGTGGGGTTGACCGTCTCGGCGTCGATACCGGCCGCGGCAGTATCGATGGGTGTTCTGCGGCTATTCCCCAGCTCCAACATACTGGAAAACAACATGGTGCAAACGTCAGCTTCAGCTGGCGAATCACTGGTTGCGGGCATCATCTTTACTATTCCCGCCCTGGTCATGATGGGTGCGTGGGGTGGCTATAGTTACGGTCCGATAGTCGCGATTGCGATCGTCGGCGGTATCATGGGCGTGGCATTCACTATCCCGTTGCGTCGTGCGCTCATAGTCGAGGCAAAACTAAGATACCCCGAGGGCGTCGCAACAGCCGAAGTATTGAAAACCGGCGGTATCGAGACGGATGCATCCCATCACACCTCCGAGAAAGCCGAATCGGACGCAGGGTTCCGGCTGTTGCTACAGGCGGCAGGCATCGGCGCGGTGTTCAAGCTGCTCGAATCCGGTATCGGATTTTTCGCCGGCGCCGTCGCTACGACGAAGGCATTCTTCGGCGGCAAGTACTTGTTTATGGGAAACGTAAACCTGAGCCCCGCATTGATCGGTGTCGGATATATCGTTGGCCTGAACATCGCGATGCTGGTTTTTCTCGGTGGCGCTATTGGGACGCTTATTACCGTGCCGGTTAACTGGGCATTCAATAACGAGGCAATTACTGCCGCGGCCGGTATCGATGCTGCGAAGGCCTGGGCAGATATGACCGCGGCCGACTGGGGAGCATTGGCAGGTGCCTCCTGGCAGCAGGCGCGGCGTATCGGTGTTGGTGCGATGATGATCGGTGGACTCTGGTCGTTGATTGCGTTATCGAAACCTCTGGTCGCCGGCGTCAAGGCCAGCCTGAGTGCCTATAAGCTAAGCAGGGAATCAGGCGCTTCTGCCGTTACGCGCACGGAATTCGATACACCGATCAACATTGTCGCTGTGGTCGTGTTGGTAATGATCTTGCCGATCTATTTGATCTTTCATTATGCGCTGGCCGATTACCCCGACAAGGTCTTGATCGCTTCCATCATGACTGTGCTGATGATTGTATTCGGTTTCATTTTCTCTTCGGTGGCCGGCTACATGGCAGGGCTGGTTGGCAGTTCCAACAACCCGATTTCCGGCGTGACCATCGCGACCGTTGTGGTGTCGGCATTGCTGCTACTGCAAATTATGGGAAATGAAGGTTTGGCCGCGACATTGGGACCGATCGCGGTGATCTACCTGGCCGGGTTGATCTGCTCGGCCGCGGCTATAGCCGGCGACAACATGCAGGATCTCAAGTGTGGACACATCGTCGGCTCCACACCCTGGCGCCAGCAGTTATTTCAGCTGGTAGGGGTCATTGCCGCAGCGATGGTTATTCCGTTCGTACTGCAGGTGCTCGATGCCGGTTATGGCATCGGCCGGACCAGCCCTACTAATCCCGGTGCCCAGTTCCTGGCAGCGCCTCAGGCCGGTCTGATGCAGGCACTGGCCAGTGGCATCTTTGGCGCCGGCATCGATTGGTTATTTATTTATATTGGATTTGCCCTGGCTGTGTTGTTGATCATCCTCGACAAGATCCAGGAGGCGCGCGGCTCATCTTTCCGTTTCCCGGTGCTTGCCGTTGCCGTGGGTGTTTACCTGCCGCTGGGATTATCGGTGCCTATTTTTATCGGTGGTGTAATCGCCTGGCTGGTCAAGAGGCAGTCCGCTTCAGCGCCTGCCGCGTTACGTCAGCAACGTGAAAACACCGGCATGCTACTTGCTTCAGGCCTGATCACCGGCGAAGCTCTCATGGGCGTGTTGATCGCTATTATCGCGGCGTTTGTGATGCCGCTGCCGGTGATAGGGGGATTCGGGTTGGCCCCGGTGCTGGGTATTACTGCCCTGGTTGCGGTCATAATTTACCAGTATCGCCGCACATTGAACGCGAGCACGGCTTAGCCGGCTGCCACCAAGGGGTCGAACCGCCTTCCTGTCGGGAAATAGCGGTTCGACCCTTGTTACCCGACCCTTGTTTTTGAGGTTTCATTGCACGATCGAAATTACCGGTTAAAGGTCATTGCCGCTTTTGCGGTGGTGTATGTAGTCTGGGGATCTACTTATCTGGCAATTCGTATCGGCGTGCATGATATGCGCCCCGGGTTGCTCGCCGGCATCAGATTCATTATTGCCGGCCTGGTTATTATTGGTCTTTCAAGGGGACTGGGTCAGACCCTGCCACGCCTGCGTGCAGACTGGTTTCTGATTCTACTGATGGCCCTTCTGATGATTGTCATTGGCAACGGAGTGGTAACCTGGGCCGAACAATGGGTTGAATCGAACCAGGCGGCATTATTGATCGCGAGTTCGGCGTTCTGGACTGCCTGGTTTGGCACGTTTGGCAAGCGTGGACACAAACTCACGACCCGGGCCAAACTGGGACTGCTGTCGGGTTTTGTTGGTGTCGCATTTATTCTCGCGCCAGAAGCCGGTTACAACCCACGATATTTCTGGGCGCAAATGGCAATTCTGATATCGCCCATAGCCTGGTCTGCGGGAACGATTTTCAGCCGCTCTCGCGACATAGCAACAGCACCGCTAATGATGGCCGGTTGGCAGATGTTTGCCGGTGGCGTTGCGCTACTGGCGATCGGAATCGCCGCCGGCGAATTGAAAAGCGTATCCTGGAGCGTTGCGGGTGTCGGCGCGCTTGTCTATCTTACCGTTTTCGGCTCGTGTCTGGCGTATGCCACCTACATCTGGCTGATCAATCACACTACGCCAGACAAGCTCGCGACGATTGCCTATGTAAACCCGGCAGTCGCCACCCTGCTTGGTTGGTGGTTACTCGATGAGACACTTGGCAGGCCGCAATTTCTCGGCATGCTTATTATCATCATTAGTGTGTTTGTTGTGGCAGGCGCACCGCGCAGTAGTCCGAAAGAAACTCAGGCCGTCGCCCGCTCCTGAACCTATTTGAGAGCCTTACAGAGATAGGGAAGGCTGATATCCATGCGGTGGTCGATGCCCGAATGCGTGCCGTCGAATTCCTCGTAGCGGTGTTCGATTCCGTGTTCGCGCAACCGCTGCGAGAGTATTCTCGTCCCATAATGGATTCGGTACTGGTCGCGCCAGCCGCAGTCGATGAATATTCCACGTAGTGTCTTCAGATTGTTTTTGTAACGGCCGGCGAGATTGATTGGGTCGTGTCGCAACCATTTCCGCCAACGCGACAGCAGTAATTCACCGGTTTCCAGGTCAAAAGGCAGGTGAAAACCATTTGGCACATCGGGATCCGGATCGTAACTTGCTGCCATTGCCAGCATCATGAGGCAATGGATTTCATCGCTGGTCGGATCGGGTTTTTGCCAGAGATACTTCAGAAAACGCCGGACTCTGCCATCGTCGATACCTTCGCCGGTACCATGCGCCATTTCGGCGATATTGACCGGTCCCGCGCTGCGTTTTCGCCTGCGGTGCTTTGCGAGCACATTGAGGGCGCCAGGAAAATCATTGCGGTAGACAAAATCGAAATAGGCGTCGCCGGAATGATTTGCTATAGCGCCCCAGTATTTTGGATATTTCATGCCGTGGATAATCGCACCGTAGCCACCGGAGGATTTACCGAAACAACCGCGATGATCGCGTGCGGCGTGAGTACGAAATTCTGCATCCACCAAAGGGATCAGTTCTCGCGTGAGGTAATCAGCGTAGTTTCCGATCGCTGTGGAGTTGATGTACTGGTTGCCACCCAGTGCTGTAAAACAATCCGGAAAAACGATAATGCAGGGTCCCATAGCGCCGACGTGAATCAACCGATCGGCGCGTTCGGGAACATTTTCATCGAAGTTCCGCCAGTTAGTATGCGACTGCCCGGTTCCGGTGTAGCCGACCAGGTCAAAAAGTACCGGCATTCGTTTTTTTGTGCTGTCGTATCCGGGCGGCAGCCACACATCCAGCTGGCGGGTATAGGGATCGCCGAGCGGATTATCACGCAGTATCTTCGAGTCATGTTGAAGCGTTACCACGCGGCCGGTTTTCCAGCGCACTCGCTTGATAGTCATAATGTTATTTCCCCGTCTCGTTTGACCATGTACCGGAAACCCCGTTCATCGATGACAAACCGGGCCGCCGCCGGGTATGCTGGCCGCGGTCGTCGCAGAATACCGGAGTCACCACTGGATGAGTAGCGAGCTTTTCCATGTCATTGAGCCGCGTGTGTTCAAACGCGAGTTACTCGATGAGCTTTGCGACATTACCGATACCGCCAGGGCGCTCGCCAAGACCAAAGAAGGCGCGGCCAAATTGCATGCGTCATTGGCCGACAAACGTGCGATGCTGTATTTTACGCAGGCGTCGACCAGAACCTTCCTTTCGTTCAATAACGCCTGTCATATACTCGGAATCGGTACCAGCGAGATTCGCGACCCGGCAATTTCTTCGGAAATCAAGGGTGAGAGTTTCGACGACAGTATTCGTACTTTCAGTTCCTATGTTGATGTGATCATCATGCGTACTCCGGAACGCGGCTTGGCAAGTCGCGCAGCGGCGTTGATGGACGAGATTCCGCGACGGGTGCCAATTGTCAATGCCGGTAGCGGGCCGGATCAACATCCAACTCAGGCCCTGCTTGATATCTACACACTAGAGCGCAGTTTTGCCGGTCGCGGTGGTATCGATGGCAAGACCATCGGCATGATGGGTGACTTGCGTCGCGGCCGCACCGTCCGTTCTCTTTGCTATTTGATGAAGAACTACCACGATGTAAAGCTGGTGTTCATCTCTCCACCCAATTTTGCAATCCGCAACGACATCAAGAAGCATCTTGCGCAGGACAAGATCAATTTCACCGAGACAGGGACGATGGACGATGCGCTGGGCAGCCTCGATGCGCTCTACGTTACACGCATGCAGTCAGAGTGGGACGTTGAAGGCGAATCGCTCAAGGTAAACCTCGGCGAGTTCTCTATTGGGCCCAATGAAATGCAGATGTTGCCTCAAGAGGCAGTCGTCATGCATCCGCTACCGCGTGGTCCGGAAATCGACCCGGCAGTCGACAGTGATCCGCGGGCAGTGTACTGGCGCCAGGAGGGCAACGGCATGTGGATGCGTGTCGCGTTATTGATCAAGATTTTTGGTGCCGAGCTATAGGTGCAGAGCTATAGGTGCCGAGCTATAGGTGCCGGGTACTGACCTGTTTGATTAATTTCAACGTTTAGTCATAAGTCAGCACCCGACACCTCATCTGATCAGTCGCCCCAGAATTTCCACCAGGGTTTCTTTTTCTTCTGCTGTTCTACACGCTCGGCCTGTTGCTCGGCTCGTGCTGCCTGCATTTCTTCCTGTATAGCACGCCGTTCCTCTTCAGTTTCGGCTGCCTGCAGGCGCTCGCGGTACTCAGCCATGTTTTCGGCATGTCCTTCCCGACGGTTTTCACGGAGTACTTTTTGGTCGTCCTGATATTCACGAACCATTTCGCGGCGCTGTTCGCCCCGTTCCTGCCGTTCGCGCTGCATTTGCATTTCTCTTTTTATCTCTGCACGTTCCTCGTCAGATTCTGCCGCCTCTAGTCGTTCGTGGTAGTCACTCATGTCACGACGTTGTTCGTCTTGCTCACGTCGCTTGGCACGCTGCAATCTCATTTCCTCTGTAATTGCCGCGCGCTCCTCATCGGATTCTGCATTTTTGAGGCGCTCTCGATAGTCCTCCATCTCGTCGCGTCGCATCTCATGCTCTTGCATGCGCTCGGCCCGTGCTTCGTCGCGACCCTCATGGCGCCTGCCGCGAGCTTCGTCGCGGGCGCTGCGTCCTTTGTCGCGACCCATTTTATTCTTGCCTTCCCATTTTGAAGAACGATCGTCATCGTCATCATCGTCATCGTAGTCATCGTAGTCATCGTCGTCATCGTCATCACCGTCACGAGCTGCGCGCAGTGAGCGAGCCTCTTCTTTCTCGGCTCGACGCAACGCGTGTTCGGCGCGCTTTTCAGCTTTGGCGGCGTCCTTTGCGGCCTTGTCGGCCGGGTCCGCCATAAGGCTGGCCGGAGCAATGAACACTGCAGCCAGAAGTACAATCAGAAGTCGGATATTTCGCATTTGTCTGGACTCACTTGACACATATAACAAGCTGCTATTTTGCCTAATCACAAACTGAACATTGCAAACAAAGTTTTACCCTGTAACTTCAAAGAGTTAGAAGTGCATCAACCAATGGATGCGGGCCAGACAGGTCACCGGACCCGGCGCCTCGCTTGACCCGCCCGTTGGTGGGCTTACCATTCGCCGTTCATCCGTGGGGGATAGCGATGGATTACGAGAAACTCGGTGCCTTTTATCTCGGCAAGGCCTACGACCTGAAGACCAAGCAACGCAGGGACGACGTCGTGCTTTACGATGCCAAGGACCTGACTACGCACGCCGCCATCATCGGCATGACTGGCAGTGGCAAGACCGGCCTGGGGATAGGCTTGCTCGAAGAGGCCGCGATCGATCACATTCCGGTTATTGCCGTCGACCCCAAGGGTGATCTCGGCAACCTGCTGCTGACTTTTCCCAAACTGCGGGCGCAGGATTTTGAGCCTTGGGTAAATTCCCGTTCGGCTTCTGACAAGGGCATGACAACCGCCGAATACGCAGAGGCCCAATCGACCTTGTGGCGCGAGGGTCTCAAGGACTGGGGCCAGGGTACGGATCGAATCAAAAAGCTCCGTGACACTGCAGACCTCGCAATCTCTACGCCAGGAAGCAACGCAGGTCTGCCTATCTCTGTTCTGCGTTCATTTTCTGTCCCGTCAGCGGCGGTCATGGAAGACCGTGATGTTTATCGCGAGCGGGTGCAGGCTACCGCCACAGGCATTCTCGCGCTGCTCGGTATAGAGGCAGATCCAATAACCAGCCGCGAACATATATTGATCGCGAATATTCTCGACCGGTCATGGCAGGAAGACCGCAGTCTGGATCTGGGCGCGCTGATCGCCGCCATCCAGGATCCGCCAATCAAGCGTATCGGGGTCATGGATCTGGATTCTTTTTATCCGCCCAAGGATCGCTTTAAGCTCGCCATGCGCATGAACAACCTGCTGGCGGCACCCGGTTTTGAGGCGTGGATGGAAGGCGAGCCATTGGATGTTGCCCGCTTGTTGCACACCGAAGGTGGTAAGCCACGGGTATCCGTGATTTCCATTGCGCATTTGTCTGAAACCGAACGTATGTTTTTCGTAACGATGCTGCTCAATGAACTCATCGGGTGGATGCGTTCGCAATCGGGCACCAGCACGTTGCGTGCAATCCTGTATATGGACGAAGTATTCGGTTACCTGCCGCCGGTTTCCAACCCGCCTTCGAAACAGCTCTTTCTGACGTTGTTGAAACAGGCGCGTGCCTATGGTGTTGGTCTGGTGCTGGCAACACAAAATCCCGTCGATCTCGACTACAAAGCCTTGTCCAATACCGGCACCTGGTTTATCGGCCGGTTGCAGACTGAGCGGGATAAAGCGCGTGTGATGGAAGGCCTGGAAGGCGCCGCGGCCGGTGGTAACTTCGACAAGCAGCGCATGGAACAGATTATCGCCGGCCTCGGTAAACGCCGCTTTCTGTTACACAACGTTCACGAAGATGAGCCTGTGGTATTCAACACCCGATGGGTAATGTCTTACCTGGCCGGACCGTTTACCCGCGACCAGATCAAGAAACTCATGCGAGGTCGCAAGGCGGCACCCGCGAGCGCCGCCCCAGAGCCCGGT
>JAOTXR010000389.1 GCA_029862285.1 Gammaproteobacteria bacterium | reverse complement strand
AGACATCAGCGCTGGCGACCGGTTGCTCGCTGCGCTGCTCGACGAGCTACCGCTAAAAACGGCAGTCGATATTGCTGCTCGCGTCAGTGCGCTTCCGCGCAACACTCTCTACAAGAGGGCATTGGAAATACAGCGGAATAATTCGACGGAAGACGGCGAATAATGGCGGGGTCAGGTCTGCGCATTACGCATTCGTGATGGCGAATGCGTAATGCGCAGACCTGACCCCATATGGAGTCGGCCGATAAGCCGGGTTCTGTCGCGGACAGTCATTCATCTGGGATGCACGTCACCGCGCACCTCGTGCGACCTACCCGAAAGCCACGCGGGCCACGCGAATGCTTTCCTATTTGGTCTTGCTCCAGGCGGGGTTTACCGTGCCGCGAAGTGTTGCCACTCGCGCGGTGCGCTCTTACCGCACCTTTTCACCCTTGCCGGCGCCGTGAAGCGCTTGGGCGGTCTGATCTCTGTGGCACTTTCCGTAGGCTTGCGCCCCCCAGGGGTTACCTGGCACCTTGCCCTGTGGAGCCCGGACTTTCCTCGGTGCCAAAGCACCGCGACTGTCTGGCCGACTCCAACACCACTGTATCAGGGAATTGCCATCAGGCATTGCATGACCGGCCACTGACGACGCCCGATTTTGCCCTGGCGAAAGAGTTCAGCAGGTCGGTGCCCGGCACCCAAAGTGCGCAGCGGCCGGGTCAATCGGGTCAGCTTTGGCGGTTGCCGGCATGAGTCTTGCGCAAGTCGGCAGTTTAGCCGTAATTCAATGATTTCTCAGGTTTATTAGAAGAAAGCAGCACAAGCCACTGATTTGCGTGCAGAGATGTCCCGGGATGCTGCCAGGGATGGGCTAAGTGATTGTGGCTAAAGGTAGTTTTTCCTGATTTTCTGTTGACAGTCCGGCTTCCCGGTATATAGTGTCGGGAAGTGGGGAAAAGTGGAAAAAAATGGGTCGCTGTAGCAACCTGACAGACCACCATGTTCCGAGGCGCCAACAGCATAACGCTCGATTCAAAGGGGCGGATAGCCATTCCGACCCGGTATCGGCAACGTCTGACCGAACGGTCGGATGGTCAGCTCGTGGCGACTGTGGATCGCGACTACTGTCTGTTGCTTTACCCACTGCCCGCCTGGGAAGAGATCGAACGCAAGCTGATTCGCCTGCCCAGTCTCAACCGCCAGGCACGGCGACTACAGCGACTCATGATCGGTTACGCAACCGAGCTGGAAATGGACGGTCAGGGCAGGGTGCTGCTGCCGCGCGAGCTCAGAGACTTCGCGCATCTGGACCGGTCCGCAATCTTGATTGGGCAGGGCAACAAATTCGAGCTGTGGGACCAGGAGCGTTGGAACGAGCGACGGGATACTTGGCTGGCCGACGAAGAGTCGGAAACCGGCAGTCTACCCGCCGACCTCGAAACACTGTCGTTGTAGGTGAGTTGATGTCGGATCACCAGCCGGTGCTCCTGCATGAAACGTTGGCTGCGCTGGCCGTAAAACCCGGCGGCCGTTACGTTGATGCTACCTACGGCCGCGGTGGTCATGCGCGGGCAATACTTGAACGTTTGGACGAGCGGGGCCGATTACTGGTCATGGACCGTGATCCACAGGCGATCGCGGCTGCCCGATGCAATCACGCAGACGATGCGCGGGTCACTATCGTCAAGGATGCCTTCGCCAATCTAACCGCAGTTGTGGAAGCTGCCGACTGGTGCGGCCGTGTCGACGGTTTGCTGTTGGACATTGGTGTCTCCTCGCCACAACTCGAGCAACCGGAACGAGGATTTAGTTTTCAGTCCGATGGTCCGCTGGATATGCGCATGGACCCGGATAGTGGTCAGAGTGCGGCCGACTGGCTGGCACACGCGGATGTCGTCGAGATTGGCAATGTCTTGCGGCGTTTTGGCGAAGAACGGTCTTACAAACGTATCTCGCGCGCAATTGTCGCTGCGCGTGATCATCAGGCTATTACAACGACCGCCCAGCTGGCAGACATCGTATCCAAGGTAATAACCGTGCGCGAATCCCATCGCCATCCGGCTACCCGAGTATTTCAGGCATTGCGGATTTTTATCAACGATGAATTGAGTCAGCTGGAAACAGCGCTGAAGCAGAGCGGCAAATTGCTGGCGCCGGGTGGCAGGCTCTGTGTAATCAGCTTTCACTCGCTCGAGGATCGCATTGTAAAAAGATTCATGCGGCGGCACTCCCTGGTCGACCCGATATGGCGCGGGTTGCCCGACATACCCGAGAGCGCGTTGCCACTATTCGAGCGTCCGCATACCGCGGTACGGGCCGGTGCTGAAGAAATTGAACACAACCCACGCAGTCGCAGTGCGGTTTTGCGCGTGGCGGAGCGGCGAGCATGACCAGCGTTCGCATCATGTTGTTTGCGCTCGCCGCAGCATGGGTCGCATTGCTGCTCGCCGCGGTTGCCACAGTCAATGCCCGGCATGAGACGCGAAAGCTGTTCGTCGAGCTGCAACAATTGCATGGCGAACGCGATGAGCTGGACATTGAATGGGGGCAGCTGCGGCTGGAACAAAGTGCCTACGCAACGCATGGACTGATCGAAAAGATCGCACACGAGAAGATGGGCATGTCGGTACCCGAGCCGGGCGACATCAACATCCTGCCGCGCCAATGAGT
>JAOTXR010000042.1 GCA_029862285.1 Gammaproteobacteria bacterium | reverse complement strand
GTCAGCGAGACGGGCCGCCCCAATTTCGCATCGGTTCTATCGGCAGCACTTGGGGCGGCCCGTCTCGCTGACCGGTTGCCGTTGAACGCCTGACCAAAAGCGGCCGTAATTGCGCCGTTGGCGAATTTTCCGCCGGTCAATCGGGAGATAGTACCGCCGATCGTAGCGGCGATAATGGTCCGCGCAGTATCAATCGAAGACGAGGAACCCGGGACCAGCTTGTTGACGTTCGCACTCTTGGTCAGGCCGGCGCTCAGGAAACCGTTGCCGAATTTTCCGCCCTGAAGAACCGACGTAATGCCACCGGTCGCCGCGTGAGACCCGATATGACCCAGCCCGCCTTCCTTGAAAAATCCACTGGCTTCACTGAATTTTTGACCGATCCCATGGAAAGCAGCACCACTTACGCCGCCTATCAGCGCCCCCCGTAATGAGCCGCTGCCAATCCCCCCGGTCCAAAAACCGAATCTGAATGCGTTGATCCAACTCTGCGTTGCCCAGGCGCCGACACCCGGAATGGCGAGCAGTATTAGCCCAAGATAAGGCGCAAGATTGCCAAGCAGTTTATTTAGCGCCTTGAACAATTTGTTCAGGAAAAAACCGGTGGGATCTGTCGCGTTTAACGGGTTGTTGAGCGCATACGAGTAGCGATTCAGATTTTGTGGATTAAAGGCGTCCGTTATGAGTGGATCGGCCTGCAGGAACCGCCCCAGTTTCGGGTCATAGATGCGGCCATTCATGTGAATGATTCCCAGCTCGTCCAGCATCTCATGACCGGTAAACCCGCGAGTGGTAATGCTGTGGTCGAAATTGACCAGCTGGGTATTGTCAAGCGCATCCCAATTGGCGGCATTGCGACGTTGTCCCCAGGCGTCGAACGACAACTCGGTGACGATATTGCCCTGGGTATCGGAAATAACGTCGAGTGACCCGAGGTGATCCTTGTGCAAGTACCGGGTTTGTGAATTCGTTAATGTGTCGTTCGAATCGTAGAAATCGGTCTCTATTACCACGCCCCCGATATAACGCTTCTTCTCGCGCGTCCCGTCCGGTCGGTCGATGATTTCCACACTACCGACGTAGCGCGTTTCGGTAAGCTCGCCGCCACCGGTCCGGTCTGTTCTCTTATAACGCGCACGGTCAGGACCATAAGCGAAAGTAGTTCTGTGACCACCATGTCTCTTGCCCAGTGCCAGGTACCATGGCTTGTCGAACGTTGTGTACTTGATGGTACGGCCATCACCGGAAACATTATTGCCGTTGGCATCGTAGGTGTAGGTCTCGCCACCGGCGGAAGTCACCGCATGCGGCCCTGCCGAACCCGCGCCATAATCGTAATCGCCGATACCAGTCTTGCTGGTGATATTGCCGATTGAATCGTAGTTGATGAATACCGAGTTTCCTGATATTCGCTGCTCCTCGAGACGATTCAATCCATCGTAGAAAAACCGCTCGGTTAGTGACTTGTTACCGCTAAATTCCTCTCTACGCTTCAGGTTGCCGACGGTATCCCACTGATAGCGGAGATCCTGAACGTCGTAGCTGTTTGCAAGACTCAGAATATTGTCGATACGGCCGGTGGCCGGATCGTAAACGCTGGTTCTGCCAACCCCATTGCCAAGGGTTTCCGCGGTAATCTGACCACGGGCATTCATCGCAGTTATCGTGCGATAGATTGTGGTTGGGACGCCGCCGATCAGCACAGCATCGCCGAGCGATTCGGGATAGCCAAAACCGTTGTAGGTATGTTGAATGCCATTGTCCTGGAAACTTCCGTCACCAGCTGCATCGAAGACCTGAAACGTTCGGCCAAACTCATCGTAAGTCGTCTTTGCGTAATAGCTTTCGCCATCAAACACGGTCTGAGTCTGCGATAAACGGCCCTGGTCGTCGTAGCTAAGGACTTTCAGGTAGCCACCGATATAATCGATAATGCTCGCCAGTTGACCAAGTCCGTACGCAGCCGTGTCGTAATTCCAGACTGTTATGCTTTCTATTCGCAGCCGCGAGTAGGGGGCGCAATTCCCCGTATAGGCGCTATAACACTGATCGCGACGGTAAGTCATACGCCCGAGACCGTCGTAGATCATGAACGAAGTATCGCGATTGGCGGTGGTCTGGAATGTCAAATCACCAAAGTGGTTATAACTATAGGTCCAAAGACCCTTGTCCGGATCGTTGCTGGTTACTTTTCGCCCGAGGAGGTCGTAGCTGAATTCCGCCTCGTTGTTTTCTTCGTCAATTGTGCGACGCAGCTTACCTATATGATTGTATTCGTACTTGGTGCGCCCGCCGAGGTTGTCGACGACCTCCGTAATCTCGCCCAATACGTTGCGGACCTCGGTACGTTCATGTCCCAGATCGTTTGTAGTAGTCGTTCTCAATCCGGTATACGTACGCGTGCTGTCTGAATTGTCCGGCAATACCGTGGCGGTTACCCGGCCCAAAGTATCATAAGAGTTTCGGCTCCAGTACAATGGCGAACCGGGAAGATCATAAGGTTCGGAATTGAACGCAATACGTCCAAGCAAATCGTATTCGGCATCCCGCGCATCCCACTGGCCGTCGAACCCGATTGTCACTGTACGAACCGGACGGCCAAGCCGGTCAAAACATTCCTGAGTTTGGGTGCCGCCACTCTCCGCAATGGTTGACTTGTATGCCGTCCCCGCCGGGCAGTTTTGCAGGTCAGTCGTAAAATACGTTTTGGTGAATGACCCGTCCGGAAGACGGCGAAAGTACTCGCGCCCGAGCGCGCCGTAGAAAACTTCGTTTTCCACATAGGTTCCGCCAGTGTCCAGAAAATTTCTTGATCTGAGAGGCGCGCCAAATTTGTTGCGTGTGACGATTTCACCGATCTTTCGCCCGAGACAGTCATAGCTCTGGTCGACGTAGCGGCCACGGGAATCGTAGACTGCAGTTACGACATCGCATCGTGTCTGGCCGCCACCGGATTTGCTGGCGCGCACACTATTGCCAAACTCGTCATACTCGTGAGTCGTGGTCCAGGTGTACAGCGGATCATTGGGTTCGATGGTCGCAGTGTGGAGCAAGCCGCGTTTATCGCCGCTAGTGAAATAGGTGAACGAGTTCTCGCGTACGTGTGGCGTGCCTTCTCCGAGTCGCGTCGTTGTCACTGTAGTGGCGGACAGACGCGCCTCGCGCCGAGGTAACGCCGCGGTATTGAAATAGTTGTTATCTGTTGTAACCGACTTGTTGGTGATGCCAGCGCCATTATTATTTGTGATGGTTACGACGTCGGGATTGGCTTCGGCATCGTAGGTATTGGTCGTGATGGTTTCGCTAACCAATGTGCCCTGATTGGCACCGTTGTCGAGCAGGTCATACGCCAGCTCATTGGTCTGCACATTTACCGGGTGAATCGGGCCAAGCGCCGCGGTTCCCGAGGCTTCGGCAGTTGCAGCAGAGCTTGCAGTGTATTCGAGAAATTCCCAATTGCTGGTTGAATGACTGAGCAGGTTGCCATCAGCACTACGGACCTCTGTGTGCCGCGGATAGCCGATAAATGGCCAATCCTGACGATACGCGGTAGTTGTCTGTACGCCGGTTTGCTGGTCGACAGTCTTTAGCCGTTCGAAGCCGAGCATGCCGCGACCGGAAGCCTGGATTTTGCCTTCCAGATAGAAATACTCGATCGCGTTTCGCGATGTGTCAGAGACACTACCGGGATCGGCACCGGCTGCAGGCGCATCGCCTTCCACCCGGGTCACTACCGGCATAGGGCCGTTCAGCTCGAGTACCGGGCGGTATTTTCCCAGCGTCTGGGTTCCAGCCGGGAGATCCCAGTCGCCGTTCAGCGCCGCGTAGAAACTGTCCGGGTCAGCAACCGTTATTGGTATCGGAATGCAAAAGGTGAAACCTGGTTCACTCTCGCAAAACTCGCCCTGCCCAATAGCGGTATCGACGTTTAAACGTGCATAGTGACTCGTGTCGGAGAGCGGCTCATAGGTGACGTAGGTACTGGCGCCAAAACCGTTCGTAATAGTCTCGATACGATTGATTGCCTGGTTTGCCGGTGTCGGACTGCCGACCGATACCATTTGTTGTACAACCTTCACTTCGCCTGACGAATCCATATTAAATCGCGTCATCTCGGGCGCGCCGTCACCGCTCATGTCGGTAAACAACACCGATTCATTTTTACTCTTGCGGGCAAACGGCATTGGCGGCGAAACGCTGGCCGGGTCGAAACTGCCATTGTCCGGATTCCAGTAACGGATCTTGATTCTTGCCTGGTTGTTGGTTGTAGAGTTTTCCGTTAATTTCCACACCAGATCGGGAAAGCCGTCCAGGTTCCAGTCGGTGAACTGGGGGTCGTCCGGGCCGGGGTCTCCGTTGACCGGGTTTTGACCCATCGTGGGCTCATTTAGAAATACGGCAGTTTCAAGCGATCCGTTTCCTTTGTTGATAACGTAAAAAAATTGATTCGATGCGCCGGCGTAAACGATATCGGAAAGACCGTCACTGTTGATATCGACCGGGTAGATGCGTTTTTCAGGGATCGACGACGACAATCCGATGTACTTGGAGGCACTGTTATCGCCGGTTACCACCATTACTGCCCTGATTTCCTCACTGGCTCCACCACGCGGACAAATAGGGTCGCAAGGCGGTTCGCCTTCGGATACATCGCCGACAATCATGAAATCGACACGGCCGTCGCCGTTGAAATCAGCGTTTGCAGGAACCAGTTCTACGTGGAATACCGGCGAAATGTAGTTGCCATTCCAGTATTGGCCTGCGGAAAAAGATTCGGCCGCGCCGAACTGATAAAAGTGATTCGATTCTATCGGCTGGCCTGGACTTTTTTCCATGTAGCGAATGCTGAGAGACGAACTGAAAAGACCCGGGTTGATTGTGAGAGCATCGACCAATCCGTCGGCATTCATGTCGGCGAACTTCGTCTTTCTGCTGGTCAGGTTGCCGTCGGCCGCGGGTGAACCCTGCGGGCTGGCGGATAGCTTCCAACCCCCATCGCCTTGTGGTTTTGCAAGATAGATTTTCCAGTAGCCTGCGGCGTGGTCGAAAAAAGCGACGTCGGACCGGCCGTCGGCGTTGTAGTCGAATGTCTCGAGCCGCATCGTCGGACTGCCGCTGACCGAGCCAAAACAGATTTCCAGCGTTGTGCCGGGGCAATAGGCGGAACTGCTGCCGTCAAAACTCTGCTGTACAAAATCGGTACCGTTGGAGATGGCGTAGTTCAGGCGCGGAGTACTTCCGGCCAACTCAAGCCACACCAGGTCGAGCTTGCCGTCGCCGTTGATGTCGGTTGGGCGATGCGCCGCCAGAGCATGGTTGCTGTTTGCCATGGTGAACCCGGCGCTGACACGATAGGCCCCGGACAGTATCGGCTCGCGCCATTCGAAGGTTGTCTTTGGCAGGCAGACGGAACCAACGCATTCCTGAACGCTGGTCAATCGTGACGTGTCATCCGTTGTGACGTTTTGTCCTTCGCCGTAGCGAAGTTTGTATTCACGCACCAGCTGTTCCGAACCCATTGTGTTGTATGCCCGGATAGTCGTGAGACGCTGGTCGTTGGAAAACAGGTGGCCTGCGACGTAGCCACTTTGGGGATCCAGACGGGTTGCGTACGCGAAATTGATACGCGCGCCATGACTGGCTGCCGGATTGTTCTGGTTTACGCCATAGGCGTACTTGATGTTACTGATGCGCTGGGCACCGCCCACGGTGTCGTAATCGAACCAGACCGGATTACCAACGCTGTCTTTGGAGTGCCTGATCGCCCAGGTCAGTGTCTGGCCTGCGAGATTATTGAGCTTTGCACTGGTATCGCCGTTGTCGGGTGACTTGCCATAGTAGGTTGTCGAACCATCTTTTCGCTGCACAGAGAAATAGTCGGGTCCGCCATTTATTGTGCCCACGACGGTAACCAGCGTGGCGGAATCAATCTCTGTGCGGTACACGGCGCCATTGCCCCCGTGCCCACCGGAAACCAGCAGCAGCCGCTGGCCATCGAGGCAAAACTGATCGGCATTGGTCCACTTAATCGCGTTGGCGCCCATGTCCTGTCCCAGGGTTGAGCGGCAACGGGAGATCGCCGACAGCCCCCCTATCGACCAACCCAGACCGGCAATTCCCGGGCCACCCGAACTGCCATAGTTGAGGCTGATTCCCGGCGCGACGCCGGCAGTACCCGCGGCAGCCGCAATTGAAATGCTATAGGTGGCGTTGCCGGATTCGTCGACCCGGAATTGACCGGCAGTCGCACCAATCTGATCCGAGGCTGGGTTCGAACCTGGATCCGGTTCAAAATGGGGGGCTGGGGCCGGTGCCGGTGCACCACCGGAGCCACGACTGCCGTACAGCATGTCGGCAATGGCCTTGCCGGTTATCGACCCTGCAGATGCCAGTCGCGATGCTTCCTGTTCGGGTGTCAGTGCATCGATGGTGCCGTATGCCTGCCGGTGAATATCGAGCGACTTCAAATCGAAATAGGGTTCGAAATCACGATCCCATTCCTTGTTGTCGACAATCATCCGGATCCATTGTCCCGATGCGGTAACGCGCACAAGCAAGTATGGGATCCGTGGTTCCCCAACCGGAAACTCAAACGAGGCAGTACGGTTCTCGGCCGCCTGTTCCGCGGCGTAGATCTCGCTCACCTCGGCCGGCTGCAGACCAGTGAGCTGCGTAATGCGATGGCTTATCGTAACGGCAACCGGCGCTGCATATAAAGGTTTATACGGAGGCGCGGCAGCTACAACCAACAGACAGGCAAAAAGACTCCAAGCCAAACCTGATAACTTGCGACGCATGACTGGTACTCCCCAATAGCCAGATGATGTTCTACGTTCTTCGCGTGCCCAAGCCAGTCCGACTTATGAAATTGGCTCCGGAACAGAAGTCTAGGTGTAGTCCGTTTAGAGCGAATCGTCAAATAAACAGACATACAACTTTGATGTCGTGAAAACATAAAGCAACTGTTAACTCTCGTTATTGCAACTAACTGGCAGAAATACGTATTGACACAACCGATGTCATGCTAGTACGAGATTTGTTTCTGTTTCTTGTGCCAGGCACAAAACTATCTATAGGTGATGGCGTCAGTGCTTCGCTATTCGGATTTCTTTTTGCGGGCACGCGGGTGCGCTTTGTCGTAGGTGTCGGCGAGGTGTTGGAAATCCAGGTGGGTGTAGACCTGCGTCGTGCTGATATTGGCGTGACCGAGCAGTTCCTGCACGCCGCGCAGATCGCCACTTGACTCGAGTAAATGCGTCGCGAACGAGTGCCGGAAGAGATGCGGATAAACGGTCACATCGACGCCTTGGCGCCTGGCCCAATACGCGACGCGGCTTTGCACCGAACGCTTGCTCATGCGTTGGCCACGCCGGCTTACAAAAATGGCGGTTTCGTCTTCGTCAGCGAATTGTACCCGGACGAGCAGCCATGCACGCAAGGCATCGCGTGCCTTGCGGCCCACCGGCAAGACTCTGTCCTTGTCGCCCTTGCCGGTAACCCGTACCGTCTGATCGTCCAGGTCTACCGCGTTTAGATCCAGGCCGACCAATTCCGCCAGGCGCAGGCCGCAGGAATAGAGCAACTCCATGATGGCGCGGTCGCGAACGCCAAGTGGTTCATCGCCGCCGAAATCGAGTAATGCCGCCATGCTGTCGGCATCTATAGTTGCCGGCAGGCGCTTCTTTGCTTTTGGCGCGCTAATGTCCGTGGCCGGGTTGTTTTTTATCTCGCCTTCACGCAACAGATAATTGAAAAAAGTTCGGATTGCCGACATGCGGCGTTGAATACTGCGTGGCGAAAGTCCGTTGCGGTGCTCGGCCGCGGCAAAGCGTCGCACATGGAACGCATCGAGTTCCGACCATGTCGCCACATCTTCGCGGCCACAAAAGACTTCCAGCGCGCCAATGTCGCGCTGATAACTACTAACTGTGTGAGATGAGAGCCGTCTTTCGTTACGCAGGTGACTGAGGAATTGTTCCAGCCAGCCGGCTTGCTGCGGGTCCATCAGGAAACGCTGGCGAGACCTCGATCGACCAATTCACCCAGCCGGGCCAGGAAATCGGTACTCATGCCAGGATGGAAGCGTGCGGCGTCGCGGCTGCCAATTGCGAGAATACCGGTTGCGGCTTTTTCACCGAGCGGGATCAATGCTGCCGATTCGACATCGCTACCTTTGCTGCCAAACAGAAACTCGCGTTTGGCGCCCTTTATCTGCCCGCAGCGCGGGCGACCGGTATTGAGAAAAGTCTGAAACATTTCCAGTCCCGAAGTTTTAAGTGACAGGCGGCGGACAAAAGTTGCTTCGAACAAATCGTCCGAACCGGACTTGTGGCCGAACAACATCAGTACCGAGCGATCGCTGCCAAGCTGGTCATGCAATACCGCCTCGATAGTCTGCAGCATCTGAGTCAGATCGGTCGTACCGATCAAACGCATGGACAGGCTGTGTATTTTGGTCGACAGGACGTCATTGGCCCTGGCCACGCCGACCAATTCCCGCAGCTTCTGATCCAGCTTGCGATTTTGTTCGCGCAGGATAGCCACCTGGCGTTCGATCAGGGAGACGGTGTTGTCACCCGGATCATGCGGCAGCCGCAGATGCGCCAGTAGACCGGGATGACGTTCGAAGAAGTCCGGGTGTGAGCGTAGATAGCGGCCAACCTCATCCTCGCTGGCCTGGTGGAACTGGAGATCGGTCTTGCGCTTTTGTTCGCTGCTCATATCTCTGTCTGCCCCTCAAAAACCCGTTGCGCCGGACCACGCAACCACACTGATTCCTCCGGACCCGCCCACTTTACCATCAGTTGGCCGCCAGGCAGATCAACGCTGACCCAGCCGGGTTTCAGGCCGCGCTCAACCGCAGCGATCACCGCAGCACAGGCACCAGTACCACAAGCCCGGGTTTCGCCCACGCCACGTTCCCAAACGCGCAGCGCCAGGCATGAATCATCGATAATCTGGGCAAAACCGACGTTTACGCCATTGTAGAAAAACTGCTGCAATTCGGGCCCCAACTCGTCAACCGGGGCATCGTCGACCGCGTCGACGAACAATACGGCATGCGGATTGCCCATCGAAATGAGGGAAATGTCGACCGCGTTGCCGCTGATTTCCGCTCTCGGCATGGATTTGCATCCGGTCGCGTCGGCGCCCCAATCGGGTCGGCCCATCTCGATACTGACACTGCCATCGGCTTC
Organism: Gammaproteobacteria bacterium; assembly: GCA_029862285.1. Lineage (GTDB taxonomy): Bacteria > Pseudomonadota > Gammaproteobacteria > Steroidobacterales > JABDKV01 > JABDJB01. The sequence continues at coordinate 732 of JAOTXR010000042.1, read as the reverse complement.
GATCCGCGCCTCGCGCAGACCGGCGACGCCGTCGAGACGCCAGTGAGTTTTGCCTGGTTGCTGATCGGCCAGATACCGTGCGATACACCGCATCCCGTTGCCACACTGTGCCGCCTCGTCGCCATCGGCATTGAAGATACGGATCCAGACGTTGGCTTCATCATGGCGCGGGGGCTTAAGCACCAGTAACTGGTCGCAGCCGATGCCAGTGTGCCGGTCGGCCAGACCGGCTCTGCCGGCGGCCCCCAGTGCGTCGATATCAAAGAGGTCGTCCGGACGCATCGCATCGATAACGATAAAATCGTTACCCGCTCCATGCATCTTTGTGAAACGCACGATCATTGCGGTTAGCATAACCGAATCGTATGGTGGATCGCCTGAACAGGCCTGGACTATATGAAATATCGCGATCTCAGGGACTTCATGGAGCAACTCGAGGCTCGGGGCGAATTGCGCCGTGTGGATATAGAAGTCGACCCGAATCTCGAGATTACCGAGATTTGCGATCGCACGCTGAGACGTGGCGGGCCGGCTCTGCTGTTTGAGCGACCAAAGGGCCATACGATTCCGGTTCTGGCCAACCTGTTCGGCACATCTGAACGCGTCGCGATGGGAATGGGTCGGGAATCTCTGGATGACCTGCGCGAAATTGGTGAATTGCTGGCTTTCTTGAAAGAGCCGGATCCACCCGGCGGCGTGAAAGATGCTTGGAAGCAGCTGCCGATCTATCGC
>JAOTXR010000388.1 GCA_029862285.1 Gammaproteobacteria bacterium | reverse complement strand
CAACCTTACCTTGCCTTCCCAATCGCCGACATTGTGATAGATGTGCTTAATGAGGCCACGGAACGGCGCTATGCCGGTACCCAAACCGATCAAAATCAGGTTGGCTTTCTTGTCCTGCGGTACTTTGAAGGGAATACCAAAGGGTCCGGTCAGTGTCAGCTTGTCGCCGCGTCTCAGATCGCAAAGGAAATTGGAGCTTTTTCCACGATACTCTTCACCACTGTAGTCATCGACGTAGTTGCAGCGGCGTACGACGATAGTGATTTCCGGATGCCCCGCGTCAGCCGGTGTCGGCGTGTCGGCGACGCTGTAAAGACGATGATGGTATTTTTGCCCGAATTCGTGCGGTCCCGGAATCAGGACACCGACAGTCTGCCCGACTTCGTAGTGCAGGCTATCCTCGACTTCCAGTACCAGCTCGCGAACCTCCTCTGGCGAGGCGTCATCGGTGATGCGCTCGGTTCGCAAGACCTTTGCCGCGTGGCGTGGTTCGGTATCGTAATCAGCCAGACGCATGATCGTGATCTCCCAGGCTACTTGAACCCTTTCTCTTGTGAGGAGGGCAAGGAATGAACGTCCTCTCCTCTCTTGTCGGAGGGGGCGAAGATAAATCGGAGGGGCCGGAAGGGTTGCAGCTGCCAGTCATGCAGCTATTGAATGAATCACAGCCGTCCCGGTCCTCGAACCGCGGGTACACGTAACGCCGCAGCAATACGCGGGCAACCACCAGCGTGACTATGAGCAGACTCGCGAGGATCCAGCGTTCGAGCATCGTCAACTCCCGAGTCCCGCGAAGCCCATGAAACTCAGACTCAATATGCCGGCGACTATCAATGCCGCCGTCGTGCCCTTGACCAGTTCCGGAACCGGAGCCAGATCGAGTTTTTCGCGCACGCCGGCCATCAATACCAGTGCCAGCGTGAATCCGGCAGCGGCGCCCAGTGCGAAAACAATCGCCCGGCTAAATCCATAGCCCCGGTTTGTCTGGAACAACGCCAGCCCCAGGATCGCGCAGTTGGTCGTGATTAGCGGCAGGAAGATGCCTAACGCACGAAACGTCGCCGGACTCAGCTTGCGTAACAGCATTTCGACCAGCTGTACCGTGGATGCGATAACCAGTATGTAAGAGATCAGCCGCAGATAGGGTGCGTCGACCAGCAGCAGGAGCTGGTTTAACAGATAAGCGCAAATCGATGCGACCAGCATGACAAAGGTAACTGCCCCACCCATGCGTATTGCAGTTGCCAGCTTTGCCGAGACACCCATGAACGGGCACAAACCCAGAAAATAGGCCAGCACGAAGTTGTTAATGAGTGCCGCATTAACAAATATCGACCAATGCGGTGCGTCAGCCATCATGCGTGCTCTCCGGCTGCAGCGGCTCTTCTCGCCCGCGTGTTCTCAAACAAACCAATTACCAACAGCCACAGGGCCAGCACAAAGAATCCACCACTGGGCAGGATCATGATTGTCCAGGGCTGAAAACTCTCGGGAAACAGTGCAACACCGAATAGCGTTCCGCTACCCAGTATCTCCCTGACCGAGCCTATGCATAACAAGGAAATGGTGAACCCCGCACCCATGCCAAGTGCGTCCTGCAGCGTGCGACCAATAGTGTTTTTTGAGGCAAAGGCCTCGGCGCGACCCAGGATCAGGCAGTTCACGACGATCAGCGAAATAAAGGCACCGAGGCTCTTATGCAGATCGAGACTGATCGCCTTGATGACGTAATCAACCGTCGTCACGAAACTGGCGATGATGCAGATATAACTGACGATGCGCGCATCCCGTGGTATCAGTGAACGAATCGCCGAAATCACCACACCGGAACTCAGCAGTACAAAGCTTGTTGCCAGTCCCATCGTTAGTGAATTGATTGCGCTGTTGGACACGGCGAGGGCAGGGCAAAGCCCAAGCATCTGCACGAAAATCGGGTTCTGCCTCCACAGTCCCTTGATGAACTCATTGGTAGTCGGCTGAGTCATTGCGTTTCCGCCGGTGCAGTCTCGCGCCGCAGTTGCACGGTATTGCCTGCCAGTACCGGGACCCATCGCTGTGCGCTGTTGTCGAGTAATCGACCGATGGCGTCAGACGATACGGTTGCACCGGTAATTGCATCAATTTGCCAGGGATGTTCCTTGGTGCCGTGTGGCACTGTGACAACCGGATGCGCCAGCCCGTCGCCGCCGGCGTTTAGCGAAACGTCGAGTTTTTCAAAATTGGCGATGAAGGCCGGATCGGTTTCGATCTTGGTGCCCAGGCCGGGTGTCTCCAGGCTCTGCAATACCCGCATGCCAACGATAGCGGCAGCATCGAATGAGTAGGCATAGATCACCTGGATCGTATCCTGGTAGCCCATACCCGCGGCGGTGATTGCGGCACCGACGAGCGTGCCGTTGTCATCGTAGCCAATAAACGCGGGCAAGGAGATTTCAGTTGCATTTATATCGGCAATTTTTCCATTGGCGTCTATGGTGATCGAACGCAGGCGCGTGGCCGCCGGCATGACCGCCGCAACGGCCTGACGCAGGGCTTCTGCTTCGTTTTTTGCAATACGTTCAGCAGTCGCCGCGTAAACCCCGACAATTAGCAGGGCACAGAGCATGCCGATACCGACGATTGCCCGAAACATCGTCAGCGGTGTCGATGGCATTGG
>JAOTXR010000387.1 GCA_029862285.1 Gammaproteobacteria bacterium | reverse complement strand
GCTGCTGTTTTACGGCGTGGCCGTGGCGGCGCTGGTGGTCTACGCGCACCGGTCAAATATTCGCAATATGCGGGACGGCCGCGAACATCGCATGGAACGCGCGATGTTCTGGCGCCGTACGCCATAGGGTTGCGCCTGTGTTTGGCGATCGACTCATCCGGCGTCTGGCAGATGGTTCATGGCAGCGTGTCGAAGACGCTGAAAGATGCCGGTCTGCGCTCTCTGCCGTCGGTCTCGGTTTGGAATGCAACGATGAGGGCTGTTGCCGGTTGCCACATACGATCGATTTGTTCGACCACGATGCGATTGTGTCGGCGCTGGCACCGCAAAAGCAGGTAAATGTCGAAGTCGTCGGCAGTGTCGATTCGACCAACACACAACTGCTGCAACGACCCGCACCGGCTGTTGGGACTACGGAAGTATTGCTGGCGGAATTTCAAAACGCCGGTCGCGGGCGCCACGGCAGAACCTGGTTGGCGCCCTACGGCGGCGGGGTCTGTCTGTCGGCAGCCTGGCAATTTCGCCCGCAACCGAGCGAGCCGGGCACGCTGAGCCTGGCAGTGGGTGTCGCAGTCATTCGCGCGCTCGCCGAAATCGGGGTAAAAGACGCAAAACTCAAGTGGCCAAACGATGTGCATCGTCACGGTCAAAAGTTAGGTGGCGTCCTCATCGATGCGCAGCGGCAAGACGACGGGTTGCACATCGTGGCGGGGATAGGGCTCAATGTGCGTTTGTCGCAACCCACCGATGCCGCAATAGCCGCGGACGGTGGTGTCCAGCCGGCGGATCTTTTCCGCATTGACCCGTCACTGGCAGCCCGGCGCAATGAACTGGCGGCAGCCCTGATAGAGCACATCATGCAGATGCAACGTGAATTCGGGCAAAAAGGTTTTGATCCATTCCGGGAAGAGTGGAATGATGCCGATGTGCTCGCCGGCTGCACCGTACGCATATCCGGGTCGTCGACGCTGGCCGGCGAGGCGATCGGTATTGATGAATCCGGTGCGTTAATGGTGCGGGCCGGTAAAATGACTCATCGGTTGTTGTCCGGGGACGTAAGGGTGCGTGCGTCGTGAATCTGCTGCTCGATATTGGCAATACCAACGTGAAATGGGCCTGGCACGATGGCTCACTGCACGGCTTTGGTGAGCTGGAGCACCAGGATGCCGACCTGGGCAATGTCGTCGACGCAATAATCGACAGCGACCACGATGCCGACGGCATCTGGATCGCCAGCGTCGCCGACGACGAATTCACCAAAGAGCTTGGCGAAGCACTGGCGGATGAATTCGACATCGAGCCGTACTATGTCGAAGTCGAACCAGAGGCATTCGATGTCAATATAGCCTACGAATATCCGGAAAGGCTGGGCGTCGACCGCTGGCTGGCGATGATCGCCACGCGTACGGTATCCGATGGTCCGGTGCTGGTCGCTGACGCCGGCACGGCTTTAACGGTCGACGGCTTGCTCGATGACGGTACTCATGTCGGTGGACTGATCTGTCCGGGAATACACCTGATGCAGGATGCGGTATTCGAAGACACCGCCGAAGTGGCCGATCACGCAGCCGACGATGCCGACGGTATAGAATTATTTGCGGATGACACCGGCGCCGCGGTGGTATCTGGTTCGACCTTCGCCGCCGTGGCGTTGATTGAATACGCGGCCGACGAGCTCGAGCGTATCAGTGGTGAGTTGCCCGAGGTGTACCTGACCGGCGGCGCGGCCGCTGCCATTGCGCCGTTGATGGGACTGGAAGTACATGTGCTGCGTGAGCTGGTTCTGCGCGGCCTGGCCCTGCTGGTCGAAACGGAAGCCGAATAAACGTGAAACCGCTGTTTCTGTTCCTGGTCTTGCTTAATCTCGCCTACATGGGTTGGCGTGCCTGGATCGTGCCGACACAGGCGCCACCGGCGCTGGTCGAGGCCGAGGGTGTGCCGCGGCTGGTGATGATCGGCGAAGACCCCAACGATCCCGCTTTTCAGATGCCGGAGGTGTTGCCGCAGGACGAAGGCACCACGGAGCCGAGTACTGAAACTGCGAAACCGGCCCGTGATCCGGCCAGTGATCCAGCCAGAGACGAGGTCGCCGAACTGCCTGCGGAACCTGAAACCCCCACCGATATCCCGGCAGAAGTCGACGTTGCAGTAGCACCGGCCGAATTGCGTTGTGTCAGTCTCGGGCCGTTCCTCAACCTGCGCGAGGCCACCGAGGCGACTGCCATGCTCATCGAAACCGGCCTGGAGCCCAGTCAGCGCCTGTCCGAATCACAGGTGTGGTTCGGCCACTGGGTGCATTTACCGCCGTTGCCGTCGCGCGACGCTGCGGTGGCCATCGTCGATGATTTGCGCTCCAAGGGTGTAAACGATATCTATATCGAACCCAGCGGTGCGCTGCGTAATGCGATTTCGCTCGGTGTGTTTAGCGAACGCGAGCATGCAGAAACCCTGGCGGGCCGCATCCGCAAGTTAGGCATTAGCCCGCAGATCCGCGATCGTTATCGCGACAGCTCGGTGTATTGGGTGGACTTTGCCATGCCTGAGGGCCAGGTCATCGATCCCAGCGAATACCGCGCATCACCCAACCGGGTTTTGCGTATCGAAGGCCGTAACTGCCCCGAAGAGGGCTAGTTCGTTTCGCGATAGATCGGAATCCGCCCC
>JAOTXR010000386.1 GCA_029862285.1 Gammaproteobacteria bacterium | reverse complement strand
TCGGCAAGCAGCGGGAGATCTGCACGTCTAACCGTTCCTCCACAGCCCTTTCGGCGGCATGCCGAAATGCAGAATCGAGCACGAGCACTGTTGCCCCAAAGAAAACCGCCAGCACCAGGCTGACGGCTAGTAGTAAACGGGCGCTCAGTGACGACATCATTCGAGTGCGAAACGGTATCCCCTGCCCCTTAGGGTCTCGATCGGACGCATGGTATTGGCCGGGTCCAGTTTGCGACGTAACCGGCCGACGAAGACCTCGATGACGTTACTATCGCGCTCAAAATCCTGTTCGTAAAGACTCTCGGTCAGTTCCGTTTTTGAGACAACCCGGCCGGAACTTATCATCAGGTGCTCGAGAACCTTGTATTCGTACGATGTGAGGTCTATTTCAGAACCATCGACGCTCACTTGCTGGGCGCGAGTATCGAGCGAAATCGGCCCTGCCCTCAGGACCGATTCCGCCCAGCCGCCCTGGCGACGCAGCAACGCATTGATTCGCGCCAGCACCTCTTCTGTATGAAATGGCTTGACCACATAGTCATCGGCCCCGGATTCCAGCCCGTTGACCTTGTCCTGCCAACGATCGCGCGCGGTCAGAATAAGAATTGGAAAATTGCGCTCCGCCGCGCGTAAAGCCGAAATCAATTCCATTCCGGACATTGCCGGCAGACCCAGATCGATTATGGCGACTTCGATCGGGTACTCTTTCCCGTAATACAGACCTTCCTCGCCATCGCCGACAGCATCAACCACAAAACCGGCATCACGCAATGCTGCGCTCAGTGATTCCCTTAATGTCTGCTCGTCTTCAACTAGTAGTAAACGCATAGTGTTCGCTCACATGATCCGGCCGGATCTGGCGTCTACGCGAAATGTACGGACACGGCCACGGTCATAGACCTTGATATAGTGAACCGGTCGATCATCAACGTAGCGGGTCTTGGCGCTGATCACATCGCCATCAATCTGGCGGCGCACACGGGCGACCGCCTGATCGAGCGATATGAAACGTTTCTGGGCCGCGAGCTGTATTACACCCGTCTGCGCCTGTACCGCCGGCGGCGCCAGCAGCGACAGACTCAGTGTCATGCCCAAAACCAAATTGCCAAGTATCCCTTTCACCAGTCTCCGACCTTAGTAACGTTCGTACCCGGCAGGCGTAACCGCCACCCGTACACGAATCTGATTACCCGGTTCCTGCATAGTGCGAGTCGTATACTCGCGCCCTGCAAAAGCGTAGGTGACATGATACCCCTCTACGCGGCGCTCTTCCCGGGTTATGTAGCGGGTGGAGCAGCGTTCCGCCGTCCGGTAGTGCCCTCGGTCACGATCATAATCCCTGTAATTGCGCCGATCGGCATTATCATGTGCCATCGCAGAACCGATTAAGGTGCCAACCAATGTCATTGCATCGCGACCCTTGCCGTCACCAAATTGACGCCCGATGGCGCCACCGATCAGGCCACCGGTAACCGTGGCGCCTGCTGTGCCGTGATAACGGCGGCGCGGCTGATGATAAACTTGCTGATCCCAGCATTCCCGCTGTGGCCGCCGGATTCGCACAAAGCGATAAACCGGCTCTACATCGATGACGTCCGCATACATATAGCCATCGTCATCAATATCTATCCCGTCATGGTCGTAGCTGTCCCGACCATAATCCCGATCATATTGGCTTTCGCGGTAATCGTCGTCATCGTCGTCCCACCACCCGTCATCGGCCAGGGCGGTCGCGGACATTGCGATGGTGGCGAAGGCTGCAGCCAAAGTGGCGATCTTCCTCAACATCTGTCTTCTCCTAAAGTGCCGGGGAACCAACTGATTCCCGCCAGCCTGTGAAGAAGATAGCGCCACCAGCCTGAATACGGCCTGAATACGATGGAATTCAGCCGCTTAAGACTACGATGCCGGCCGCGCCGGGCAGAATGTGAAAAAACGATACGGTCATGCTCACGCCATGGTGACGGCAAGCCAGGCTCATGCGTGGCGGCTGGTAGCCGCGCCCGGTCCTAGAACAACGTGACCCGCGGACCGGCACTGGATCGCCGGCTGCGCCGTGCCCGGATTTTGCGTCGGCGCATCCGCTCATGCATCGCCTTGCGACGTATAGTCGGCTGCTCAGGCTGCGCATCAGCCAGCAGGTCGGCCCTGCTGGTCAGTTCCTCAGCGACTGGTTGCTCCACCGGTGCAATCGCGTTGCTACGCACGTCCAACTGAACAACTTTCTCGTCATCAACGACTTCTTTGGTCGAGGTGGCCATTGCTTCGAGTCCGGCCATTGCCTCCAGCCCAGTCATTGTGTCTTCATGGCACGCAAGAGTTCCTTCGATCATTTCAATCAACCTTTGACTTGTACAATATGGATAACAAGAAGTGTTAGGAAGTTATTCGCGAGGGTGCCCTGACACCAGAGACGCAATCTTAGAGATCTGACAAAATAATGGAGTGATCGAAGTCTCGACAACAGCCAATACTGTGTTTATGTCAGCCTTTGCGTCGCGTTTTTTAGTTACCCGTCACATTTTGTTCCAAGAAAAACATCGCGCGTAGATTCAGTTAACCGAGAATCCGCCGATGCGTTGCGCTCTTATGTCTGGTCCGGAGTAGCAGGCGTTATGATGGACGCGCGTGCGTGACGCCGCGACCGGTTCTGCCATGAAACA
>JAOTXR010000385.1 GCA_029862285.1 Gammaproteobacteria bacterium | reverse complement strand
TAAGTCAGTAATGCGGCCTGATCCTGCGGAAACAACAACCCGACGGTGCGCAAGCCACGAAATACACCGTCTGGCATTGTCGGTGACTGTTCTTTAGTGCCTTCCCCCAAGTCGATAGCAAAACAGATCTTGTTGGCAAACTCGCCCAACAGGATGCATTCGGCCTGAAGGTTCTGGTCAATTGCATCCGGCGGCAGAAACACTGCTTGTGGAGACGGTTCTGTCCGCACCAGGTTGCAGTCATTCCATACTGGCAGACAGACAGCGCGGCCATCATCGAAACAGCGACGAACCCAATCCGCATCCCGGCGCAGATGACCCAGACGGTCAAAATGCGCTCCGGCAAAAACGTTGATCCGGTCACTCATGACATGATTTTAACCGCAAAAAAGAACAAGGCCCACCGAGGTGGGCCTTGTTTCCGTCCGCAAGAACAGCACTCAGACGTCTGTCGTACAATGCGCGCAACGCGTGGCGTCAAGTGGAATTTCCATACGGCATCGTGGGCATTTCTTGGTGGTTGGTTCGGCTGCCGGCTCCTCTTTCTTTGCTGAGTTCATGGCTTTTACTACCATGAAAATCGCAAAAGCAATAATGATGAAGTCGATAAGAACATTGATAAAGTTACCGTACTTGATTACGGCCGCACCGGCCTCTTCAGCCGCGGCCAGATTTTCATAGGCCGTGTCCGTCAGATTCACATACATCTGGGCAAAATCGACGCCACCCATCAGTTTACCGATCGGTGGCATCAGGACGTCGGCGACAAACGAACTGACAATCTTGCCGAACGCTCCACCGATGACGATACCGACGGCCATGTCTACGACGTTGCCGCGCATCGCAAAGTCTTTAAACTCTTTGAGCATTGGAATCTCCCCATTTGTTAGGTTGCGTCGGAATAGCCACGCGACCTTTCGATCGACTTTGAGCTGGCGCGATTATTCATGCAAGTACCGGAAAATTCAATTAAATCGGTGGTTGAGCGTGTATTTTTGCCGAATGATTGGGTGTTTTTCTGCATGCTATTATCTCTGACAAGTTGTCCCGGGCCGTGCACCAATTTGCCGGTTCGGGTATTTTTTAGCTAAACCCCTGAATATGAAAGCACTTTCTTTACATGGTCTGAGAAAGACCTACGACAATGGCGTCGTGGCGCTCAAGGGTATCGACCTCGAGGTCGAACAGGGTGATTTCTTTGCCCTGCTCGGCCCCAACGGCGCCGGCAAGACCACTGCGATTGGCATCGTTACTTCACTGGTCAACAAGACCAGCGGTAAGGTCGAAGTATATGGCCACGATCTTGACTGCGAACCGGAACAGGCCAAGGCCTGCATCGGACTCGTACCACAGGAAGTCAATTTCAATCAGTTCGAAAAGCCCTTTGAAATTCTCACCAACCAGGCCGGTTTTTACGGTTTGCCGCCAAAGCTCGCACGTGAACGGGCGCAGGAACATTTGCGTGGGTTGCAGCTCTGGGATAAACGCGACGATATTGCGCGAAATCTTTCCGGTGGTATGAAGCGACGTCTCATGATTGCGCGCTCGCTCGTGCACGAACCGCCGCTATTGATACTCGATGAACCAACGGCTGGAGTGGATATAGAAATACGCCGCTCGATGTGGGAGTTCATGAAGAAAATTAACGAGGCTGGCACTACCATCATTCTTACAACTCACTATCTGGAAGAAGCCGAAAGTCTGTGCCGTAATATCGCGATCATCGATTCCGGAAATATAGTTGAGCACGACCGCATGAGTCGCGTGCTACGCAAACTGCGTCTGGAGACTTTCGTTCTCGATGTCGACGAAACGCTGCCTGAAATAGTGACGGCGGACGGCTACACCGTGCGGCGGATCAGTGATTACACGCTGGAAGTTGACAAGCCTCAGAATCAAAGCATCAATGACCTGTTCCAGCTTCTATCCTCGCAGGGCGTGCGTGTAAGCAGCATGCGTAACAAGACCAACAGGCTTGAAGAACTGTTTTTGCGCCTGGTCGAAAGCAAGTCGGCAAATTGATAAACGAGCGTCATGTTGTTGCGTTGGGTACGGTCGTCGGCCGCGAGTTCCGGCGGGTGCGGCGAATCTGGATACAGACCATCGTCCCGCCGGCGATCACGATGACGTTGTATTTCATCATCTTCGGCAACCTGATCGGCAGTCGTATCGGCCAGATGGACGGTTTCAGCTATATGCAGTTCATTGCGCCCGGCCTGATCATGATGTCGGTCATCAGTAATTCTTATGGCAATGTCGTCTCATCGTTTTTTGGCTCACGGTTTGGCAAATACGTAGAAGAGATGCTGGTGTCTCCAATGCCCAACTACATCATGCTGTTGGGTTATATGGCGGGTGGGCTGACTCGTGGGCTGTGCGTAGGCATTTTGGTGACCATTATTGCGCTGTTCTTTACTGATCTGCGCATGGAGCATCCATGGGTCACACTGAGTATTGTGTTACTCACGTCGATGGTTTTTTCTCTTGCCGGTTTCATTAACGCGATCTATGCGAAAAACTTCGACGGCATATCCATCATCCCGACTTTTGTGCTCACGCCACTCACCTACCTTGGGGGTGTTTTCTATTCCATCTCCCTGTTACCGGATTTTTGGCAGGCAGTCTCCAGAGCTAACCCGATTCTCTACATGGTCAATGCGTTTCG
>JAOTXR010000041.1 GCA_029862285.1 Gammaproteobacteria bacterium | reverse complement strand
AAAGTACTTCTTTCCTTCTCTGGCGCGTACGGTCAGCGGTAATTTTATTCCCGCAGATGTGCTGATGCGTGACGAGTACTGCGCCGAGTGCCATGAGGACACGCACCGGCAATGGTCGCATTCCATGCACCGTTTTGCGTCGTTCAACAATCCGGCTTACCTTTTTTCGGTTAGAAATACCCGTGCATTTGCGATGGCACGCGACGGTAACGTCCGTGCGGCCCGTTTCTGTGCCGCCTGTCACGATCCGGTGCCATTTTTCAGCGGTGCATTTGATGATCCTGATTTTGACGATGTGGAGCATCCGACCGCTCATGCCGGGATTACGTGTACCTCGTGTCACGCGATTTCGCACATTAATTCACAACGCGGCAACGGCGACTACACGATAGAAGAACCGTTGCATTATCCGTTTATTGACAGTGACAGCAAAGCGTTGCAATGGGTGAATCGCTTCCTGGTCAAGTCAAAGCCGGAGTTTCATAAACGCAGTTTTCTCAAACCACTGCACAAAACCGCCGAATTCTGTGCCGGGTGTCACAAGGTACACTTGCCCGAGGAACTGAATGGATATAAATGGCTGCGTGGGCAAAACCATTACGATGCCTGGCTGCTTAGCGGCGTTTCCGGACACGGTGTGAGTAGCTTCTACTACCCGCCGACGCCGGAGAAACAATGTAACGGTTGCCATATGTCATTGCAGGTCTCGGATGATTTTGGGGCACGTTATCTCGATGATACCGACGAACTAAAAATTCACGATCATCAGTTTCCCAGCGCCAACACCGCGATCCCGTATCTACTTGGGATGCCGGACGAGGTAACCGATGCGCACCGTAGTTTTCTCAAGGGATCGCTGTGGGTTGATATCTTCGGTCTGCGCCGTGGCGGAACTATCGATGGCGAGCTCATCGCTCCGCTGCGACCAGTGGTGCCATCGGTGCAGCCGGGCGAGACATATTTACTGGAAGTAGTCGTGCGGACACTGACATTGGGTCATTTATTCACCCAGGGCACGGCAGATTCCAACGAAGTTTGGCTGGACGTGGAAATCAGGGATCGCGATCGCCAAATAAGCCGCAGCGGCGGGTTTAGCGACGCGGACAATACGGTTGACCCGGACGCGCACTTTGTAAATGCCTACGTAATCGATCGTGACGGCAATCGCATCGACCGGCGCAATGCCGAAGATATTTTTACCACGCTATACAACAACCAAATACCGCCCGGCGCTGCCGATGTCGTGCATTATCGGTTTACGGTGCCGGAAACGGCGTCAGGTACGCTGGAAGTTGGCGTTCGGCTGAAGTACCGAAAATTTGATACCACGTTCATGCGTCACTTCCAGGGTGATGAGTTTGATGGCAATGATTTACCCATTGTCGTTATTGCAGATGACGTTATATCGTTACCGGTTGCTTCCGAACCGGAAAACGTTGAACCGGCCGAAATGGATACATGGCAACGCTGGAACGATTACGGGATCGGGCTGTTGCGCAAGGGCGGTGCCGGGCAGTTGCGTCAGGCCGAAGTGGCATTCCGTGAAGTCGAAAGTCTGGGTCGGGCCGATGGCGCGGTCAATCTCGCTCGTGTCTACCTGCGCGAAGGCCGGCTGGACGATGCCGTCAAAGCACTGCGGCGTGCATCACGCGTGGAGTCGCCCGCGTATCCCTGGACGGTGATGTGGTTCACTTCATTGGTTAACAAGCAGAATGGGTATCTCGATGAGGCAATTGACGGGTTCAAGGCGTTGGTTGACACGCAGTTTACCGAAGCACAGGCGCGCGGTTTTGATTTCAGTCGCGACTACCGATTGTTGAATGAACTTGCCGACACTGTCTTCGAGCGCGCGAAACTGGAACGTGGCGATTCCGCTACCGCAAGACGCAATGCGATGATAGACGAGGCGCGCCAGTGGTATGAGGCCGCTCTCGCGGTCGATCCGGAGAATGTCACGGCACATTATGGCCTGGCCCAGGTTCACGCGGCGCTCGGCAACGACGATCAATCAGAATCGCATCGGCAGCTGCATGCAAAATACAAACCGGACGACAATGCCATGGATCGCGCCGTCGGACTGGCACGCCGGCGCGATCCGGCTGCCAATCGCGCCGCGGATGCTGTAGTCATCTACGATTTGATGCCGCTACCGGCCGATCAACGGGGTGCCGGTCGATGACAGCTCCGGAAAAAGACGACGCACAATTGGTAGAGCAGGACGATGCCGTAATTGGCCGGGCGTTCAGGCTTTCTCTATGGGCCATCGCGTTCATGGCTGTAATCGGGGCATTGCTGTGGTTTTTCCTCACCCGTGAGGAAGCGACCACCGACGTCGTCGACGCCGACGTGGCAGGTCCACAGACGATGACCGCCGAGCTGGCAACGGCTCCGCCCGAAGTGCGTTTTACTGATATTACCGCGAGCGCCGGGATAGCTTTTAGACACACCAATGGAGCCTATGGTGAGCGATTGTTGCCGGAAACCATGGGTAGTGGTGCGGCCTTTTTCGATTACGACAACGATGACGATCCTGACCTGTTACTGGTGAATGCAACTGAATGGCCGTGGCAGGGGGCGCCGCAGACAACGGCGGCGCTTTATCAAAATCGCGGTGACGGCAGCTTTGCAGACGTCACCAGCGGATCAGGTATCGATATCAGCCTCTACGGCATGGGCATCGCAGTTGCCGATTACGATGGCGATGGTTGGCGCGATATCTATTTGACTGCAGTTGGCGGTAACAAATTGCTGCACAACGAGGGCGGCGAACGCTTTGTCGACGCCACAGCTATCGCAGGTGTCGCCGGTGGCGCTGATGACTGGAGTACCGGCGCGGCATTTTTCGATTACGATCGAGACGGCGATCTGGATTTATTTGTTGCCAACTACGTCGTGTGGTCGCGGGAGATCGATTTCGAAGTCGATTACCGGCTGACCGGACTCGGGCGGGCCTACGGGCCGCCAACCAACTATGCCGGTACCAACTCGCGATTGTTCCAAAACAATGGCGACGGTAGCTTTAGTGATGTTACTGCCGCAGCCGGAATCGAGGTGAACAATCCTGCGACAGGCATGCCAATGGGCAAGGGTCTGGCGCTGTGTGTGTTGGATGCAGACGAGGATGGCTGGCTCGATGTGGTGGTTGCCAACGATACGGTGCAAAACTTTCTGTTTCGCAATCAGCAGGACGGGACGTTTAGCGAAACAGGCGCGAACTCCGGCGTAGCCTATGACAACAGCGGTAGTGCGACCGGCGCAATGGGTATTGATTCAGCCTGGTTTCACAATAATGACGATGTGGCAATTGCAATTGGAAATTTTTCTAACGAGATGACTTCCTTCTATGTCGCGCAAGAGGGCAATGGGCTGTTCACCGACGAAGCGATAGTCTCAGGCATAGGCCCCGCGAGCCGTCGTGCATTGAGTTTCGGGGTGTTCTTTTTCGACTACGATCTCGATGGTCGGCCCGACTTGCTGCAGACCAATGGTCATGTCGAAAATGAAATCAATACGGTTCAGCCCAGCCAGCGGTATGAACAGCCAACGCAATTATTCTGGAACTGTGGCCCGGAGTGCCCGCGAACGTTCATTCCGGTCGAGGATGCCGGCGATCTTCATTTGCCAGTGGTTGGCCGCGGTGCGGCTTACGCCGATATCGACGCCGATGGTGACCTGGATGTCGTCATCACGCAGACCGGTCGCGGTCCGTTGCTGTTGCGCAACGACCAGGCCACTGATAACCGCTGGGTGCGCTTGCTGCTCGATACAGTTGGCGGCAACGCCGACGCGATTGGTGCTGTAGTAGAGGTGGATGCCGGTGGCGTAACGCAGCGGCAACGCGTGACACCATCTCGCAGTTATCTGTCCCAGGTCGAACCGGTGCTTACATTCGGTCTCGGCCAGCACGATATCGACGAGATTCGTGTGATCTGGCCGGATGGCAGCGTTCTAACACTGGGCAGCCTGGCAGCCGGCCGGCAATATGTTATCAATCCCACCGGAATCGATCCGTTTCGCTAGATCTTGTAATAGAACAGTGTGCGACAAACCTGCCATGGCTCCCGGGCATGCTCCGATTCTGTAGTGCTCTTCGGATTTTTTCTGCAGCACGACACCGGCAATGGCGTACTGACGTCGTAGTACAATGGATTTTATGACTGCAACAACGAATTTTGTCGTTCCTTGTTTTAACGCCGAGGATACGCTACGTCAGTGTATCGAGGGTATTCAGGCCTGTACCGGAGAACTCGACCTGGTAGTCGTGGATAATGGGTCGACCGACCAGAGCATCCAGATAGCCCGGAGTACCGGGTGCGATGTAATCTCTGCGCCGCACGAGAACGTAGGTGGCGTACGCAATGTCGGGGCCGGGCGTGGCCAGGGAGATTTTATCGCCTTTATTGATTCAGATTGTGTGTTACCCACCAATTGGCTGGAAACCGGTCTCCCTTATTTTTCAGATAACAATGTGGCTATGGTAGGCGCGTATCACTACGTACCTTCCGAGAGGAATAACTGGGTCGAAGAGGCCTGGTCCTTTCACATGATTTCCGCGGCACAGCATGGGGAAGTCGATTGGCTGCCGACGCGTGCGCTGTTGGTCCGGCGATCAGCCTTCGAAGAAACAGGCGGTTTCGATCCGGCCCTGGTGTCCTGTGAAGACGCCGACCTTGGCTATCGTTTATCGAAGCGCTTCAAGATCATCGCCGTTCCCGAACTGGCTCCGGTGCACCTGGAGGATCCGCAGAGCCTGAGGGAGCTGTTTTTTAAAGAGAGATGGCGTGGCGCAAGCGGACTAAAGGTCGCTCTGCGAAATTTATCTCGCCTTTCGGAGATTCGCAGTTTGCTGGTCGCGGTGTATTACTTGCTATTCACTGCGCTACTGCCTGTGAGCCTGGCATGGGCGATAAGCAAGAGCCAGACTGGCATCCTGGTTGTCAATATCCTGTTGCTGTTGATCCCGGCTTTCCTGATCGCATCCATTACTTCGATCAGGAATGGATCGTTGCGGCGAATTCCAGCACTTTTTGCGGTCTTTTTAACCTATTTTTTTGCCAGGGCGTTGGCTTTGATATGGAGAAGTTAAAAGTTACGTTCCTGTACAGCGCTTCCGGCTTTGGAGGTATCGTTCGCAACCTGGGTTATATCGTCAACGGTCTCGATCGGCAAAAATTTGAAATCCATGTAATTCTACTTACTGACACGGAGGAACCCGGGTCAATCCTGTCGATTGAGAATCCTGCCGTTAGTTTCCAGAGTTTGCATACCGCAGGGCGCTTGGACTTCAAAACCATAAGAAGCCTGGCGAGCTATCTAAAATCGAATCAGATTGACGTGCTTAGTTGCCACGGATTCAAGGCGGATGTGTTTGGCTGGATCTTGCGTTTTTTGTTCCGTGTTCCGGTGCGGTTGCTGAGCATCGCGCACGGCTGGGTTACTCCCGGAGCAAAGTTGCAACTGTATTACGCCCTGGACAAAACAGTTATGCATTTCTTCGATAGAATCATATTTGTTTCCGAGCAACAGCTTATAAGAAACCGGTGGTGGTTTTTTCCTAAGAACAAAGTAGCTGTTGTCAATAATGCTATCGATTGTGACAAGTTTCTTGGTGCTTCCGATCAGCGTGACAGGGCCAGGCAAGATCACGGGTTCAAAGACGACCAGTTTGTTTTAGGGTTTGTCGGGCGTCTGAGTGCCGAAAAAAACGTTGCGGCACTCATACAGTCGCTGGATAGACTCACCCGAAAAGGCCATGACTTGAAGGCCTTGATTGTGGGAGATGGGCCTCAGCGCTCACTACTGCAATGTCTCGCAGCTGAGTTGGGGCTGGCAGACGCCGTCGTTTTTGCCGGTTACGTAGCTGACACTCTACCGCTGTACCAGGCAATGGATGCGTTTGTTAGCTGCTCCAGGAGGGAAGGGCTGCCGAATAGCTTACTGGAATCGCAGGCGGTGGGACTTCCTTGTGTAGTGAGTAATATCGGCGGTCATACTGATGTTGTTGTTGATGAGAAAACCGGGTTACTGTTCCGGCTCGACAATGATACTGAGTTAGACGAAAAAATTATCCAATTATTGGATAATCGCGAATTTCGCGAAAACCTGGGACAAGCTGGGCGAGAGCGAGTGAAAAGTCAGTTCAATCTTCGGCAGCGAATAGAGAAACTGGAGCGGCTTTATTGGCAGTTGGGCTCCGGGCGGGCCGAAACTTGAGTAGTCCCGCTGCAACAGTTGCCAGCGTGCTTGTCCGCAATCAGGGGGTGCCGGGCTACGGAGCAGGGAGTATTCAAATTGTACTCGGGTGACAGGTTATTACCGGACTTCCTGGGTATTGGCGTGCAGCGCGCCGGGACTACGTGGCTGCATCAATGTCTGCGGGAGCATCCACAAATATACATGCCGGAAGAGAAGGAGCTGGGCTTCTTTGATTCGTATCATGACAAGGGCCTGGACTGGTATTCGACTCATTTTGATGACGCCGCGCGGGACCAGATTCTGGGGGAAATTACGCCTACCTATTTGCACGAAGCCCGATTGGACGTCATCGTGAAAACTCTGCCGTGGGTGAAGCTGATTGTTGTATTGCGACATCCCGTGGATCGTGCGTACTCGGCTTATCGCTTGTTCTGGGAGAACTATCGCGGCAAGAACTTTGAAGAGGCGTTTGCTGACGGCCCTTATCTGCGCGATCTCAGTATGTACGCCGGGAAAATGCGCGAGGTGTTTGCGCAGTTTCCAGGAGAGAATGTTCATTGCCTTCTGTACGACGATATTCGGCAAAGACCGGTACAGGTATTGGCGGAGATTTTCCAGTTTCTCGGTGTCGATCGGGATTTTGTGCCAGATGCGGCAGAGACTACTTTTAACGCGGTTATTTTTCCACGTACACAGAACCTGCTGGAGAAAACCGGGCTCGGATTTCTTGTGGAGAAGTTCAGGGATACGACGGCCGGAACACAATTAAAAACTCTTGTCAGGCGCTTGTCTGCAGGCTCGCCAAAGTCGAAGGATTACGATCCAGAACTCCTGGCTATCTTCCGTGAGGATGTTCTTGCCACCCAGGAGTTGATAGGACGTGATCTGTCAGGGTGGCTGTCTTAGGCTAATGCGGGGCCAGGTAGTCTGCGAGATCCGGGTTATTCATGCGTTGCGCAATCATCGCGGGGGTATAGCCATACCTGTTCTCGGCACCGCGATCGGCGCCGTGGTCTAGCAACACATCGATTACGCCACGATGACCACTGATTGCGGCAACGTGCAAAGGAGTATCGCCGTCGTGATCTTTTGGCGACACGGCCGCGCCCTGGGTGATCAACCAGCGCGCGACATTGGCTTCGCCGTTGACTGCTGCGTAATGCAATGAGGTGTAGTGTCGACCATCTCGCGAGTCGACATTGACACCCGCGTCCAGTAGCACGGCAGCTGCCTCGGTGTGGCCGTTGCCGACAGCCATATGAATCGGTCGCGTTCGATCGTATATCCACAGGTCGGGACTGGATCCATGTGCAAGCAGGAAGGCGATGATCTCCGCATGTCCGCGTTCCGCCGCAATATGCACGGCGGTCGCGCCGGTGCGCGTTTTGGCGGCGATCGCGGCCCCTTTGTTCAGCAAGAACTCGACGTTCTCCAGGTCTCCGGCAAGTGCTGCAACATGCAGTGGCGTTCCCATGTCAGATTGATCATCCACATGCGCCCCCCTGGAAATCAGCCAGCGAGCGTATTCACCGTGTCCGGCCACCAGCGCACAATGCAGTGGCCGCATGCCATTCGAATCACGGGCAGCCAGTCTGGCGCCCGCGTTCAAAAGCAGCGTGGCGATTAGCTTGTTGCCGTTCCACGAAGCCAGATGTAGCGCAGTCTCATGCTCATTGTTGCGGCGATCGATCCGGCGCGACCGGGAAATTTCGCTTTTGACAGCCTCGATGTCACCTTGCCGGACCGCGTTGTGCAACGGACCGGCATGGATCGGAGTTGACACGATCAGGGTCGCAATTAGCAGCGACCAGGCGCGGGGCAGATTAATACTCAATACTGGATGCCTTTTCATGGTGCGGGGATGATCGGCCCAAGCCGGCATGGGGTCAAGCCTATCGGCACTGTTCATTGGGCCGCGCGTTGAAGGCAAGGTTCCCGGAATTGATGCCTGCCGTGACAATGATCGACAATGTGCATGCCAATGGGTAATAGCGACAAAATCAATGCGGCACTGGAGCAGGCCGATGCGTTACGCCGCGGCGGGAGTCACGGCGAGGCCCGGGCTATTCTGCTGGGTTTGTTGAACGCCGAGCCGCAGCATCCGTTGGTGCATTATCGTCTCGGCCAGATTGCCGCGAACCTCGGTGACCTCGAAGGTTGCCGAACCCATTTGCAGAGCGCCCATACCGCGGATCCAGGCAATATTGACTATGCGCTGCGGCTGGGAAACGTTTGCGAGCGATTGCGGGACTTGCAGGCTGCTATTGCGGCGTACCGGCAGGTACTGGCGGGCGATCCACGCAATGTTCCGGCGCTGATCCGCCTGGCCGATCTGGCGATCCTGCTGGGCGACAAAGAAACCGCCGTCGATGCCTGTCAGCGTGTTGTACTAATCCAGGGTCCGGTCGCGACCGCGCTGCGTGATCCGCGTCTGCCAGCGCCCGTTCGTGATACGTTGACGCGAATTCGTCTGACATTGCGTGAAAAGTACCAGCAATTGTTATCCCTGACACGGGAGTATCTGGCCGCGCGATATGCACCGGCAGAACTCACACGCATCGACAAGGCGCTGAGCGCAATCGGTGATACCCGAGCCCGGGGAGGGCATGCAAAACAAAAACCGGAGTTTCTTGCCTTTCCCGGTCTTGAGCCGACTGCCTGGTTCGAACGGGAGCAGTTTGCATGGGCAAGTCGTGCGGAGCATTCGTGGGAGACGATACGCGACGAATACCTGGCCCTGAACAGTGCCGGCCCGGATTTTCATCCGTATATCGTCGAGACTGTCGGCGAGGCACGGACACTACAGGGAACTGACTTCTCGACACTGGCGGGGAACCGTGACTGGAGTGCGTTTCATCTCAACAAGGCAGGTTGGCTGGAAGAGAATTGCGCCCAGTGTCCGCAAACAGCCGAGCTGATGAAGGAGTTGCCGCTGGCAGAGGCAAAAGGCTACATGCCGGAAGTGTTCTTTTCCAGGTTATCTCCCGGCACCGAGATCATCCCGCACTACGGGCAGACAAATGTTCGTTTGACAGTACATCTGGGACTCATTATTCCGCCGAATTGCGGTATCCGGGTAGGCGCCGAGACCCGGCATTGGCAGGAGGGCCGGTTGCTGGCCTTCGACGACAGTTTTGAACACGCGGCCTGGAACCGCAGCGATTCGGACCGCGTGGTATTGATCTTCGAGGCATGGCATCCTGACCTGAAACCGGCAGAGATCGACGGATTACAGCACTTTTTTGAAACCCGCAGCCGGTGGTTGTCCCGGTTCGCCGATATCTCCCCGCAAGGTGGATCGCACTCGTGAGAGCAGGATCCAGCTTACTGTTGTTGATCCCCGGTTTGCTGATGCACGCATGTAGTGGTGATTCGAGTGCGGTCTTTGCTGATCGTGCCGCTGCCAGCGGACTCGATTTCGTGCACTTCAACGGCATGTCCGGAGAACTCTATTTTGTCGAGATGATGGGTTCGGGCGCGGGGATGTTCGACTACGACAATGACGGCGATCTGGACCTTTACCTTGTTCAGGGTCATCTGCTGGGCGCATCGGAGACGCTCCTGCCACCGTTGCAGGCGCCACCGATAATCGATCGCCTGTATCGTAATGACTCGGACGACTCCGGTCTGCGTTTTGTGGACGTGACCGAAGCAAGCGGCATTGAGGCCGGCGCCTATGGCATGGGAATAGCGTGCGCCGACATCGACAATGATGGCAACACGGATCTGTATCTCAGCAATTTCGGGACCAATCAGCTGTGGCGCAATCTGGGTGACGGTACATTTGTCGATATCACGGAAAAATCC
>JAOTXR010000384.1 GCA_029862285.1 Gammaproteobacteria bacterium | reverse complement strand
GTCTTTGGATGAGATGGTGCTGCGCCTTGAGCAAAGACTCCAGGACAACCCGGAGGATGCCGAAGGCTGGCAAATGCTTGGCCGCTCCTATGTCGTATTGTCGCGTTATCCGGAGGCTGTGGAGGCCTATAACCAGGCGCGACAGCTTAGTGGCGACACAGACGTCAACGCTATTACCGGCTATGCGGAAGCGTTGGCGATGGTTCGTGGTGGTGTAGTCGACCAGGAATCAGCAGCGCTGTTTGAGCGAGCGCTGCAACTGGCGCCCGACGATCGCAAGGCGTTGTGGTATGGGGGGCTGGCGGCGTTTGAACGGGGTCAGGCGGGTGTCGCGCGGAGCCGTTGGCAGGCTTTGTTGAAATTGAACCCGCCGGAGCAAATGGCGCAGCTTTTACGCGAGCAAATCGCTGCAGCAGACGTCATGCTCGGCGATACGCCGGCTGTTGCGGAAAGCCCGGGGCCGGCCGCGGCGGAACCGGTGGCCGGTGTTGCGCTGACGGTGTCATTGGCATCGGAGCTGGCCGGCCGTCTTGCACCCGATGCGCCGTTATTCATACTGGCGCGACAAATCGACACGCCCGGTCCACCGCTGGCTGTGGTCCGAAGACGCGCGGCCGACTTGCCGATTCAGGTCGTGTTATCAGACGCAGATGCAATGGTGGCCGGACGAGTGCTGTCGGCACACAGCAGTGTCGAAGTTGTGGCCCGGGTCGCACTCGGTGGCACGCCGAACGCGCAACCCGGAGACCTGTCCGGTAGCAAGATCGTACCTAGCAGCGGCGCGGCAGACGTTGTGATTGACACCATTGTGGGGAACTGAGGCTTGACACCAGCCCGCCGCCACGGGCAAAGTCAAAAATAAGTAGAGGTAACTGTCATGTCCGAAGATATCAAAGCAAAATTTGCCGCCGCTGCTGTCGCAGCCAAAGACCTGAAAACACGACCAGGCAACGAGGCAATGCTCGAGCTGTATGCGCTTTACAAGCAGGCCACTGATGGCGACATTAGCGGTGAGCGGCCCGGCGGTTTCGATTTTGTCGGTGGCGCCAAGTACGATGCATGGTCGGGATTGAAAGGCATCAGCACAGGCGATGCCATGGAACGGTACATTGCGAAGGTCGAATCGCTAAAGAGCTGACAGAATTGATCGAATTCAATTTCGATCAATTACCTGCATTACTTCCCCGATACCTGCGCGCGGCATTCGCCGGGCTGCCGGGCCGGCGCCCCGGAGCCGACATCGTCATACCACAAATCCGGGCAACTGCCGACGCTGTAATCGCAGAACCCGATCGGGTGCAGCGCTGTCGGCAACTGCTCAATCATCCGGATGACGGTTTGTTGCCGCCGACCTTCCCGCAGATGTTGGCGGCACCCTTGCACTTGTCAGTACTGACGGCGCGGGAGTTTCCCTTGCGCGCTGGTGGGATCGTCCATCTGGCTAACACCATTCAGGTGCTCGAGCCGATTGCCCAGGACCAGGAATTGCAGCTCGTGGTCACGTTGAAAGACCAGGAAGATACTGCGCGCGGCATAGAACTCACGATGCACACTGCAGCGGTGGTAGCTGGCAGAGTGGTATGGAAGGCAGAGAGTCTGATGCTGTCGCGTCAGCCTACCTCGGTAAAGCGCAGACGCCGTGCGCCACGACCCAGTCCGGGTTCATTACGCGAAGTCGACACCTGGCGAGCCAAACGCAATGTAGGTCGGCGCTACGCAACCCTATCGGGTGACTACAACCCGATTCACCTGTCGGCGGCGACTGCCAGGGCGTTTGGATTTCGCGCCGCAATCGCCCATGGAATGTGGTCGTTTGGTCGCAGCATCGCGGGGCTAAGCCGGTTTCTGCAACCGCCGTATGGTGTCGAGGCCGAGTTCAGACGGCCATTATTGTTGCCAGCCCGGGTCCGTTTGTTGCTCGATACTGTTGATGCCCGACATTTCGAGCTGGTAGACGCCACCTCTGGCAAGGCCTATTTGGCCGGTTTCCTGAACCTGGATACGCCATAAGTTGTGAAAACGTGAACCGTTTAACGCACGTTATATAACAGCATCCCTAGAATCAGTCCTGACACTCTGTGCGTGCTTCACGCAACTGTGACGCACTTCACACTTTGCTAATCAGGGGCTGTGGGTGAGAAATACGACGATCCGTCAAATCCTGTGTTGCGCAGTCTCCTTAGGGGCGTTGTGGCTGACAGGCGTTGCGTATGCAGAAGAGCGGGTGCTCGTGCTTGGAGCTATCCACCAGGACTTCGAAGGTCGCTACGCCGAATTACGACCAATGGCGGATTACATTGCCGAATCACTAGCGGACACCGGGATCTCTCGCGTCGATGTCATGGTCGTCGAAGATCGCCGGCGGTTGGCGCGGATGCTACGGGATGGACGGATTGACTGGACCAGTGAAAATGCGGCCAATGCTGTCTACCTGCAGGAAACCGCGGGAGCGCAGATTCTCGCACGCAAATGGAAGCAGGGCGCACCTCAGTTCCGATCGGTCTTCTTTGCGCGCGCCGATAGCGATGTAGCCACGCTGGCTGATCTGCCAGGCCGCACCATCGCTTTCGTTCAACCAGATTCCACCGCCGGTCACCTGTTGCCAGCGGCGGAGCTGATCCGGGCCGGCTATCGGACTGCATCACTCGATACGCCGCGGCAGCGCGCCCCGGCC
>JAOTXR010000040.1 GCA_029862285.1 Gammaproteobacteria bacterium | reverse complement strand
CTCCGATTCTCTCGATCTCAATCTCAACGACGATGCTGCCCGACTCACTTTTGCCCGGGCCATCTACGATGAGAAGCTCGAAATCGACGCCGGATGGCTGCATCACCAGGACCGCGGCGATCTGCTATCGCTGTCGCTCGGGCGTATCGGCGAGGCCGGTGGTGGCCAGCAGTCGGTTACCGCTGCTATCGGAGGCCGGCTGTATGCGATGGATCCGGAGTTCGCGCCGGGCGGCATGGGTGCCAGTTTGAATCAGGACGGTTTCGCACTGGGTATCGGTGGTTTCTTTCGTCTGAAACTGGCCGGTTACGACCGAATCGGTTTTTCCGCGCACGGCTATTACGCGCCGGATGTGCTGGCGTTCGGCGACAGCAATGATTTGATCGAAGTTGCCGGACGAGTGACCTACAGCGTCATTCGCGAGGCCGACTTGTACCTGGGCGTGCGGTATATCAAAGCCGGTTTCGACGGCATAGACGCCAAGTTCGACAACGGCCTGCACGTTGGTATTCGGCTGGAGTTCTAAGCGCCATGGCAGGTCACAGCAAATGGGCAAATATCCAGCATCGCAAGGGAGCGCAGGATAAAAAACGGGGCAAGCTCTTTACCAAGCTGATCCGGGAGGTAACGACGGCCGCACGCATTGGCGGGCCGGATCTCGAAGCCAACCCGCGCTTACGCATTGCGGTGGACAAGGCCAAAGCGCAAAGCATGCCCAAGGACAATATCGAGCGCGCCATCAAGCGGGGCGCGGGTAAACTGGAGGGCGCCGACTATGAAGAAGTGCGCTACGAAGGATATGGCCCCGGCGGCGTCGCGGTAATGGTCGATTGCCTGACCGACAACCGCAACCGTACGGTCGCCGAAGTGCGCCATGCGTTTAGCAAATTTGGTGGCAACCTCGGTGCCGATGGCTCGGTTGCCTATCTGTTTCGCCAGGTAGGGCTCTTGAGCTATCCCATCGGTATCAATGAGGATCAGGTGATGGAGGTTGCGCTCGAGGCCAATGCCGAGGATGTCATCAGCAATGATGACGGTTCGGTGGATGTGCTGACCGATCCGGTGGATTTCGCACAGGTGCGCGACGCAATGAATACTGCCAGCCTGGCGCCCGAAAATGCAGAAGTCACCATGCTGGCGTCGACTCAGGCGGCGCTCGATGAAGGTGGTGCAAGTTCCATGATAAAGCTGCTTGAGATGCTGGAAGATCTCGATGACGTACAAAATGTATATTCCAACGCGGAAATCCCGGATGACATTCTCGCGTCACTTGCGAGCTAGGTGAAATCCACACTCACAATAATGGGTATCGATCCCGGTTCACGGATTACCGGGTTTGGCGTTATTGAAGTCAATGGCGATCGATTCCGGTACGTCGCAAGCGGCTGCATCCGAACGGGAAAGCTGCCTTTCAACGAACGTCTGGAAGAGATATACGTCAGTGTGTCCCGTTTGATTGGCGAGCATACACCGGGCGAGGTGTGTCTGGAGCGGGTATTCATGCATCGTAACGCCGACAGCGCGCTCAAGCTGGGCCATGCACGCGCCGCAGCGATGTGCGCGGTGTTCGCAGACCAGGCCGTGCAGCGGCCACAACTCGCGGAGTACAGTGCGCGTGAAGTCAAACAGGCGGTTGCCGGTTACGGTGCCGCCGACAAAGAGCAGGTGCAGCACATGGTGCGACGCTTGCTGAATCTCAGTGGTGAGTTGCAAAGCGACGCGTCTGATGCGCTTGCCATCGCCGTTTGCCATGCGAATTCCCGCCGCGCTGCCGCAATCCTCGCCGGCCGGAGCGAGGTAGCGACATGATCGGTTCGGTGCGTGGCAAACTGACGTTGAAACAACCGCCATCACTGATTGTCGAGGTCGCCGGTATCGGTTACGAGGTGCAGTCACCGATGTCGACCTTTTATCAGTTACCCGATACCGGTGCCGACTTGTTTCTCTACACGCACCTGATCGTGCGCGAGGACGCACGTGAGCTTTACGGTTTTGCTTCGCTGAACGAGCGCGCGTTATTCCGTGCACTTATTCGGATTTCCGGTGTCGGCGGGCGTATGGCGCTGTCGATCCTGTCCGGCATGAGTGCCGAAGATTTTGCCGCGTGCATACAGCGTAATGACTCGGGCACCCTGATCAAGATTCCCGGTGTGGGCAAAAAGACCGCCGAACGCCTGATCGTGGAAATGAAAGACCGTATTGGTGAATTGCCTGCTGGCGGCGCGTCCCGGACCGAATCAGGGGCAGCGGACGCACAGCAGGAGGCGTACAGCGCACTGATTGCGCTGGGCTATCGGGCGCCGGAAGTGGCACGTATGCTGCAAGACATTGAGAGCGCCGATCGCAGTGCCGAAGATATCATTCGTCTTGCATTGCAGGCACAGACTGCGGAGAGCCGATGAGCCTGGAGCACGACAGACTGGTCACCGCCCATGGCAACAACGAGGACGAGGCGCTCGATCGGGCGATCCGCCCACGAGTGCTCGACGACTACGTTGGCCAGGAAGCCGT
The DNA here is from genome assembly GCA_029862285.1 of Gammaproteobacteria bacterium. Taxonomy (GTDB): domain Bacteria; phylum Pseudomonadota; class Gammaproteobacteria; order Steroidobacterales; family JABDKV01; genus JABDJB01. The sequence goes on along the minus strand of JAOTXR010000040.1, from coordinate 7,534 downwards.
CAAACGCCAGATGCGGATTTTTGTCACCGCCGCGGATCAACGCGGCGATGCACTCGATCATGTGCTCATTTTTGGTCCGCCCGGGCTCGGTAAAACCACGCTGGCGCATATTGTCGCGAACGAGCTGGGAGTTAATCTGCGTCAAACCTCCGGTCCGGTGCTGGAGAAAGCCGGTGACCTTGCGGCTTTGTTGACCAACCTGGAGCCGCGCGATGTGTTATTCGTCGACGAGATACACCGGCTGAGTCCGGTCGTGGAGGAAGTGCTGTATCCGGCCATGGAGGATTATCAGCTCGACATTATGATCGGCGAGGGGCCGGGCGCGCGTTCAATCAAGCTGGACCTGCCACCGTTTACCCTGGTCGGTGCAACCACTCGTGCGGGCCTGCTGACTTCGCCATTGCGCGATCGATTTGGCATCGTGCAGCGCCTGGAATTCTATTCCGCTGAAGAACTCGTACAGATTGTCAAACGCTCGGCGAAGATTCTCGATCTGAATGTCGACGCGAGCGGTGCGAACGAAATCGCCTCGCGTTCGCGTGGGACCCCGCGTATCGCCAACCGTTTGTTGCGACGGGTGCGGGATTACGCGCAGGTCAAGGCCGCTGGCGATGTTAATAGCCAGGTTGCGCGCGAAGCGCTGGAACTGCTCGATGTCGACGGGTTTGGTTTTGACCCCATGGATCGAAAATTGCTGCTGGCAATAATCGAGAAATTTGATGGTGGCCCGGTGGGGGTGGATAGCCTGTCGGCGGCAGTCGGCGAAGAGCGCGGCACGATCGAAGACGTGCTGGAGCCCTTTCTCATCCAGCAGGGTTTCATCATGCGGACAGCGCGTGGTCGTGTCGCGACACCGAACGCGTATCGGCATTTCGGGCTCAAGCCGCGTCATGCCACGTCGAGCATGCCGTTATTCGACGAAGACGACAGTGACTAGACAGCCTGGCATGAGCGAAACCTTTTTATGGCCGGTGCGCGTTTACTATGAGGATACCGATGCCGGTGGTGTGGTTTATTACGCCAACTACCTGCGATTCATGGAGCGGGCGCGAACTGAGTGGCTACGCCGGATCGGTGTCGAGCAAGACGCGCTTCGGGTTGAGCAAGGGGTCATTTTTGTGGTGGTCGCGGTCGACATTCAGTACCAAAGTCCAGCGAGGTTCAACGATGCACTGGAAGTCAGCGTGAGTGTTACCGAGCTGAAGCATGCCAGTCTGACATTCGCCCAGAGAGTTTTTCGTGGCGATGAGTCGCTATGCCAGGCAAACGTGCGGGTCGGCTGTGTCAACGCCGAGACGCTGCGGCCCAGCCGCTTGCCGCGCGGGCTCAAGGAGGCTGCAGCGTGATGATGGAAATGTCGTTCATCAACCTGATTCTTGAGGCCAGCCTGGTCGTGCAGCTGGTGATGCTGGCACTGCTGCTCGCGTCCATTGCTTCGTGGGCCATTATTGTTCAAAAACGCAGGGTTATTCGTGGTGCCCGCGCAGCGTCAGATGATTTCGAAACCAAGTTCTGGTCCGGTGGCGACCTCGAGGGGATGTACCGCAGCGTGGTCACTCGGGAGGCCAATGCAGTCGCAATGGAAGGGATTTTCGAAGCCGGTTTTTCCGAGTTCGAAAAATTGCGTACCCATGCGGCCGTGTCGGCCGACAAAATGCTCGAAGGTGCCAGACGCGCGATGAAAGTGTCGCAAATGAAGGAAATCGACCGGCTGGAGCAGAGTCTGGCCACATTGGCCACGGTAGGGTCAACCAGCCCTTACGTCGGTTTGTTTGGCACGGTATGGGGCATCATGAATTCGTTCCGGGCACTGGGCAACGTGCAGCATGCGACGTTATCGATGGTGGCACCGGGCATAGCCGAAGCACTGATAGCCACGGCGATGGGATTGTTCGCTGCGATACCGGCGGTGATTTTCTACAATCGATACGCCGACCAGGTCGACCGGCTCGAGAGTCGTTTTGACACCTTCACCGAAGAATTCTCGGCCATTCTGCAGCGCCACGCGCGTCCCGGGGGTTAGGGAATGGCCGGCACACGCAAGGGTCGCAGACTCATGGGTGAAATCAACGTCGTGCCGTACATCGACGTGATGCTGGTGTTGCTGATCATTTTCATGATTACGGCGCCATTGCTGACCCAGGGCGTGGAAGTCGATTTGCCTTCCGCAGACGCTGAGCCACTGGACACAGAACTCCTGCGACAGACCGAGCCGTTGATCCTGACGGTGACGGAAAACGGCGACTTTTATCTGAACATCGGTGCCGATGAAGACAAACCTGTCGAAGCCCGCATAATCGTCGCGCGCGCCGCCGCGGTACTGCGGCGCGAGGCAAAGACGCCGATGCTCGTGCGCGCCGACAAAGCTGTCCCATACGGGCGGGTGGTCGAGGGCATGGTGTTATTGCAGGCCGCTGGTGCCGAAAAAGTCGGTTTCGTGACTGACCCACCCGAGGTGCCGCCGGTTGTGCGGCAGTGAGTCCTGGTATGCAACCGGGCTATTTTTCAGCGTTGTTTTTTTCCATCGTCCTGCACGGGCTATTGCTGGTGTTCCTGACGGTCAGTTTTGCCTTGCAGCAATTCAGCAATGCGTCATTGCCGCCACCGGCGTTGGCGATTCAGGCGGCAGTTGTCGATGAATCGATGATCGCCGCTGAGCTGGCAAAGCTGGAGGCGACTGACAAGCGCATCAAGGCTGCCGAGGAGCAACGCCAGCGCGACCTGGATGCACAGGCTGAGCAAGCACGGGCACAGAGGCAAAAGGAAGAAGAGCGTCTGGCCAAACTGACCCGTGAGCGCAAAGCGGCTGAACAGCGTGACCGCGAGCAGGCACGGCAACGCGAGCAGGCCGAGCGCGAACGGGTGGAGCGGGAACAGCGTGAGGCCACAGAGCGCCAGGCTCAGGCCGAGACTGAGAAAAAACGCCTGGCCGAGCTGGCCGAAGCCAGGATTAAAGAGGAGCAGCGCCTGGCCGCAGTGGCCGAACAGCGCAAAAAAGAGGAGGCTGCGCGGCAAAAAGCGGCCAGGGAGGCGGCGTTACAGGCAGATCGAGAGGAACAATTGCAGCGTGCCATTGCCGAAGAGACTGCACGGCGGGACGCTGAAGAGTCGGGATTGCTCGATGAATACAGGATTCTGATCCGTCAACGTATTGTGCGCAACTGGATTCAGCCACCGGGTGCATTGGCAGGATTGAAGTGTGAGCTGCTGCTGACGCAGATCCCGGGTGGCGAGGTCACCGATGTACAAATCGTAAGTTGCAATGGCGATGCGGCGGTGGTGCGTTCCATTGAGGCCGCCGTTTACAAGGCGTCGCCTTTGCCGCCACCGTCTGATCCGCGATTATTTGACCGAAAAGTGAGGGTGCTTTTTGAGCCTGAAAACTAGAGTTATTCTGAGTCTGACGCTGATTTGCTGTGCCGGGCCGGCCTTGGCCGACCTGACGGTGATAGTCCGTGAGGGCGTCAGTGATGCGATTCCGGTGGCCATCGTGCCTTTCGGCTGGGCCGGTGACAGCAGCGCACCGCTGGATATTGCGGCGGTGGTCGATGCCGACCTGAAGCGCAGCGGCCGTTTTGCGCCGATGGACCGGGCCGACATGATCGAGAAGCCAGTGTCTGGTGCCGATGTGGACTTTGCCGACTGGCGTCTGCTGGGCGCGGAAGTTGTGGCTATCGGCTCACTGGGTCTGTCGCCGGATGGTCGTTTTGCAGTCGACTTTCAGCTGTTTGACGTCGTGCGCGGCGAACAGCTCCTGGCCTACACGATTCCGGCGCGTCCTGACGCGCTACGCGCTGCCGCTCACCGGGTGAGCGATCTGGTTTACGAGGCATTAACCGGCGAGCGCGGGGCGTTTTCGACCCGGATTGCCTACATCAGCGCCAAGGACGGGGAATACGAGCTGATCGTCGCAGACGCCGATGGGGCTAACCAACAAGTCATCGTGCGTTCGAACGAACCGCTGATGTCGCCGGCCTGGTCACCGGATAGTTCACGGCTGGCCTACGTGGCTTTCGAAAATGTCGGTACCGCCATTTATGTTCAGGAGCTGGCAACCGGTCAGCGCCGTCGCGTTTCGGCGCGTCCGGGCGTCAACGGCGCCCCGGCCTGGTCACCGGACGGCCAGCGTCTGGCCCTGGCATTGTCAAACAGCTGGGGCAACGTCGATATCCACGTCATTGACCTCGACACAGCCAAACTGCAGCGGCTTACGGAGCACTCTGGCATCGACACCGAGCCGGCCTGGTCGGTGGATGGCGAAACGCTGTTTTTTACCTCCGATCGTGCCCGTACTCCGCAGATTTACCAGATCCCGCTGGCCGGCGGTACACCGGAACGGGTCACTTATGAGGGTAATTACAATGCCCGCCCGCGTCTTTCGCCGACTCAGCAGAAGATTGCCGTGGTCCACAACGATCGTGGCAGTTACCGGATCGCTTTGGTCGACCTGGGCAGTGGCGCAACGCAAGTTCTAACCAGGGGTCGCCTGGATGAATCCCCCAGTTTTGCCCCAAATGGCAGTATGATCATCTATGCTACCGAGGATAATGGTCTAGGCGTGCTGGCTGCGGTGTCCACGGACGGCCGTATCCATCAACAGCTGGTGTCGCGACAGGGCGATGTACGCGAGCCGGTCTGGTCGCCGTTCGCAGTGCAGTAAATGAATGGTCAATTTAGGAGAGGGTCCATGACTATTAATCGAGCGATTCCGCTGATCGCGGTTTTCCTGACACTGGTCGCGTGCGGTGGCCCCAAAGTGGTCGAGCCGGAAGCGGACAGAACACCGGTAGAGCCGACTACGACGCAAACAGCGCCGGCGCCCACACAACCAACGCTTTCCGCCGAAGAACAGCGTGAACTGGCATTACGTCAGCTGTTGGGTCAGCGGACGCTGTATTTCGATTATGACCGGAGCGAAATTCGTTCCGAGTTTATTGACATCATTGAAGCCCATGCCCGAAACCTCGTGAGTAATCCGTCGCAACGCATTTTGCTGGAAGGGCATTGCGACGAACGCGGTTCGCGTGAATACAACATTGGTTTGGGTGAGCGTCGTGCGCACGCGGTGCGCCGCGCAATGTTGCTGCAAGGCGTGGGTACCGATCAAATCAGTACGATCAGTTATGGCGAGGAGCGGCCGGCCAATACCGGCCACAATGAATCGGCCTGGGCACGTAACCGGCGAGTGGAGATTATCTACCGTTGATTTTTACATCGTTTCAAAAACGGCTGGTGGTGCTGCTAACGAGCGCCATCCTTGGCGCATGCGCAACCATTCCGCCGGAGGAAGATCCGGTGCTGCTGAAACTTACCGAACTTGAGACCCGTATGCTGCAGGTAGAGCGGGTGCTCGAGAACCAGGGGCTGGTAAGCCTGCTGACCGAGTTGCAGCAGGTTCGCGGCGAACTGGGGGAGTTGCGCAACCAGGTAGAAACCCTGACCTTTGAGGCCGAAGGTGCAGGCAATCGTCAACGCGATCTGTATGTCGATATAGACAGCCGGTTGAACGCATTGGAGCGCGGCGGCGTTGCTCCGCTCGCAGCTTCGGTTGAGAGTGCCGCCGGGTCACCGGGGGTCAATGATCGGGATGACTACAAGGCAGCATTTGGCCTGTTGGAAGAAGGGCGTTATGCCGAAGCCGGCGCCGCTTTTTCCCGATTTGTGGAAATGTATCCACAGAGCAGTCTGGTCGACAACGCCCAGTATTGGTTCGCCGAGGCGCTTTATGTCGAGCGGGAGTTTACCAAGGCGCTGACTGAATTTAAAAGCGTGGTCGACAATTATCCGGAATCCAGAAAAATTCCTGATGCGTTACTCAAGATCGGCTACAGCCACTTTGAGCTAAAACAATACGACCAGGCTCGCGCCGCATTGCAAAACGTAATTGCCGAACATCCCGATTCCACTGCCGCACGCCTCGCCGGGCAACGCCTGGAGCGAATGAGCGGCGAGGGCCGCTAGCGCTGCATACGCAAGCCAAGCAGCGTGGATAACGCAGTCCGAAAAGACGAGTTGCCGGCAGCTGAACGGCTCAAGATCACCGAGATATTTCATTCTCTTCAGGGCGAGGCCGCAACCAGCGGTATACCAACCGTTTTTATCCGTCTGACCGGTTGCCCGTTGCGTTGTCAGTACTGTGATACGTCGTACGCTTTTTTTGGCGGCCGGTGGATGGATTTCGACAGCATTCTGACAGCGGTCGATGAGCATTCGACATCTCATGTCTGCGTTACCGGGGGCGAGCCGCTGGCGCAGAAAAATTGCGCCGGTTTGTTGGCGCGGTTGTGCGATGCCGGCTATACGGTGTCGATTGAGACCAGCGGAGCCTTCGATATCGATGTCGTCGATCCCCGCGTCGCCCGGGTGCTGGACATCAAAACACCCGGATCGGGTGAATCCCACCGAAATCTCCTGGAAAACCTGTCGCTGCTGACGGGGCAGGATCAGGTCAAGTTTGTCATTTGCGATCGTGCAGACTATCAATGGGCGGGCGAATTTATCGGCGCCCACAAACTGCTGTCACGTTGCCAGGTATTTTATTCTTCGAGCTATGGTCAGCTAAATGCTGCCGAGCTGGCCGGTTGGATACTCGACGATGGGCTGCAGGTGCGTTTCCAGATACAGCTGCACAAGTTTCTTTGGGGTGAGGAGCCCGGGCGCTGATGACAGAATCGCGAGCCGTAGTATTGCTGTCGGGCGGGCTGGATTCTGCCACGACGCTGGCGATTGCACGCAATGAAGGCTACCTGTGTTATGCGTTGAGCGTTTTTTACGGTCAAAGGCATGATGCTGAACTCGATGCCGCCGATAAAATCGCCAGCGCGCTGGGGGCGCATGAGCATCGTGTCGTCGGGGCAGATCTCGGGTCGCTCGGCGGTTCGGCGCTGACCGATCCGGAAATCGCTGTACCTGAACAACGGACTGAGGGCATACCGGTAACTTACGTACCGGCCCGCAACACGGTCCTGCTGGCGCTGGCTTTGGCCTGGTCTGAAGTAGTACACGCCAGCCATATCTTTGTCGGGGTTAACGCGGTTGACTATTCCGGCTATCCGGACTGTCGCCCGGCTTTCATCGATGCCTTCGAGCAACTGGCGGCTGTTGCGACCAGGGCGGGCGTGGAGGGGATGCCGCTGCGTATACATGCGCCGCTGATCGACATGACCAAGGGCCAGATCATCAAGACCGGAACGCAGCTCGGCGTAGACTATGCACAGACGGTGTCCTGCTACCAGGCGGACAGCCACGGTCGGGCGTGTGGACGGTGCGAATCCTGTGCGCTCAGGCGCAACGGCTTTAGCGATGCCGGCCTGCCTGACCCGACGCGCTACCAATGAAGTGTTGAACACGCGCCGCGGTGCGGTATCATGCGCGGCTGCGAACACCGGTGCCGCGATGTTGCGGGGGTATAGCTCAGTCGGTAGAGCATCGGCCTTTTAAGCCGCTGGTCCTAGGTTCGAATCCTAGTGCCCCCACCATTTTCCCCATCCCGCACCGGCAACTCGAGGATTACGGCTCCCGGGCCGGCGGCTTT
>JAOTXR010000383.1 GCA_029862285.1 Gammaproteobacteria bacterium | reverse complement strand
AGGGATTTGGCACAGCCTGGCTCAATCGGGAGTCAGTGGCACTACGATTGACTGTTAATCCCTCGCGAAGCATCTCGCCGCGACTGATCCGGGAAATGCTGGATGCGTTCCTGGACCTTGGCGATTATCTGCACAAGGTTTTCGGGGCCGAGCTGACGATTATTTCCGAGGCGCTGCAGAGCGAGCAACCGGATATTTCCGTGCCGGAACTGTCAAGTAAAATTGCTGCAAAAGTCTCAGCCCTGTCCGGCTTCGCCTTTCCGCCGGCATTGACCGTCGAAGATGTCACCCCCCAATCAGAGGGACTAAATGTCAGTATGCCTCTTCTGATGTTTCCCGGAATCCTGTTGATGGCTGCATTTTTTTCAGCCAACGGTCAATCCAGTAATTTTTGGAACGAAAGAGAAAAGGGAACGCTCGCACGGTGGGTGGCCAGCCCGAATTCGTTTTTTAGCTTCTGGGTCGCGCAATGGTTTACCGCAATGCTCCTAACAGCGATTGTTACCGCACCTATCATGTTGTTGGGGTTTTTTTACCTTGGTATTGGTTTCGAAAAATTTCTCACCTCGCTTGCATGGCTGGCACTGACCGGGCCGATCCTGTTTGCATTGCTGACCTTAATCCAGGTCCTGGCGCCGTCACGCAGAGCGGGCGGAATGATTTCGACGATGGTCATGTTTCCGTTACTCATGGCGGGTGGGAGTTTTTTTCCCGTTGAAACCATGCCGAGATTTATTGCCGCGGTAGCTGACTACACGCCGAATGGACGGGTTCTCGAGCCAATGAAGGGTTACCTAATTGGTGAATACGGCGTATCCGGTCTGTTTGCCGATCTGCCGGGCATCCTGATCGTCGCGATCCTGTTATTGCTGCTGGCCGGCCGGTTGTCCGCCAGGAAAACATTGGTGTAGTCGAATGCCAGTCATATTCGGGAAAATCACTCTGCTTGCCGGGTTAGATCTGAAGCTGGCTTTGAAAGATCGCTCGACCATTTTGTGGCTGTTCATCATGCCGGCCGTGTTTTTCTACTTTATTGGTACGGTCACCCAGAGTGGTGTCGGTTTTTCCAGTAGCCCGGCCGAGTTAGTGGTGACAAACCACGACGGTGGGTTTTTGTCACAACATCTCGAGATGCGTCTCGAGGAGAACCTCTTTGCTGTCATGCGTCCGCAAGACGTCCCACCGGTACAGGAGGGGGAGGAACCGATGCAACGGCGCCAGGTTTCTATCCCAGCGGATTTCACCGAACAGTTGCAGGCTGGAAACCAGGTGACTATCCAATATGAGGGCCTGCAAACCGGTTTTAGCAATCAGTACGATTTTTTCCGTATCCAGAAAGCAACCTATAGTGTCCTTGGTGACTTGATTGTCGTCGAAACCAGGGGAGACACTCTTTCACCGGCCGCACTGGCGACTGCAACGGCACAACCCCGTCCGGTGGAACTGGTGGTAACACCGGCCGGTCGCCAGTTACAGATCCCAAGTGGCTTTCAGCAAGCGATTCCGGGGACGCTGGTGATGTTTACAATGCTCGTCTTGCTGTCAACCGGCGCAAGCATGCTGGTCGATGAACGTGAAAAACAGCTGCTTAGACGCCTGGCCTCGGCACCGTTTAGCCGCGGTCAGGTGGTGCTTGGCAAATGGGCCGGCCGCATGGCGCTTGCCATTGTGCAAATTGGTGTCGCAGTCGGGCTCTCATTTACCCCGTTGTTTGACATGAATTGGGGACACTCCTTGACAATGGTGCTGGTGATTTTGCTGGCATGGGGTGCACTGTGCACCTCGCTGGCGCTGTTACTTGGCAGTCTTGCGCGTACTGACAATCAGGCGGCAGGGCTTGGCGTCTTTTTTACCATGGTGTTGGCCGCACTGGGTGGTTGCTGGTGGCCTATCGAGGTTGCACCGATCTGGATGCAAAGGCTGCAGCTTTTTACGCCTACCGGCTGGACCATGGATGCGCTGCACAAGCTGATCAGTTTTGACATGGCCTGGCAAGATACCCTGCCGAACCTGCTTACCCTGATCGTCGCTACATTCATAATTGGTTGGGCGGCCGCCAGACGCTTCCGTTTTGTCTAGTCAGCCGGATTATGTAACCCGGATAGCGCGAAGCGGGTCACAGTCCATCAAATACACCGTTTCCAGCTGATAGCCCTTATTACAAGTGTGATCCGTTACTCCGACACATTTCCCGACAACTGATAATTTTCCAGAATCGTATTTTTCTGGATGGTCTATTGACGTTGCCGACAAAACGGACGTACGGGCGTCTTTTGCTTGTCACGCTATCCGCGCTGGTTCTTGCCGCCTGCAGTGGCGGCTCGGGCTCGTCTGGCGGCGACCCCGCTGGCGGAAACCGTGCCCCGATCGCAGTCACCGACATCGTCGAGGCCGATGGCGGGGCACTCATGATCCCGGTTCTGAGTAACGACTTCGATCCCGATGGCGATGCCATACGTCTGCTTCTGGTCAATGCACCAGCTCATGGCACATCGGTCGTCGATGACGCCGGAACCCCAGCTGATACAACCGACGACGTCGTCGTTTATACGCCGGCAACGGGATATACCGGCGCGGACTCTTTCAGTTATACCGTAAGCGATGGTTTCGATGGACGCGCGAACGGTGACGTACAGATCATGGCAATACCGGCTTTGAATGCGCTGGATAAAACAGTCTCTACGC
>JAOTXR010000180.1 GCA_029862285.1 Gammaproteobacteria bacterium | reverse complement strand
CAAGTCAAACAATGATAACGGGCCGCCATTTCGCCCGGGCGACGGTGCCCCGGAGGCTCGGATTACGCCCGAAGTTGGCCGGTCAGTCCGGGGTTAATATCGTTTTTTGCGAAGCAGTTACGGTGGTCCGTAGCCGGTTTCGCTATGGTAGGACCACCCATGAAATGCCGCCTTATAAAGCTCACCCTGATTCTTGCGCTCGCGAGTACTGCCGCGGCGCAATCTGTCTACCGGTATCAGGATGACGACGGACGCTGGCATTACACCGATCGGCCACCCGCGGATGGGCGCAAGGCTGAGGTGGATGTCATCGAAACCATTAATCTGGAACCCAAGGTCATCGTTACCCGTGAAAACACCGATGACGGCGCCACAATCTATGTCGAAAATGAATTTCACGGTGCCGTCGAGTTCGAGATCCGTTTGTTCGAAACCCGTAATGTCGGTAGTGTCGATACGGAACCCCAGAAGACCGTCCTGCCGCCGGCAAAGAAAGTTCCAGTATTGCAGGTCGTGGCAAAACGCCCTGGCAATCCCGTTTCTTTTCGTTACAAGTACAAGTACATGCTGGGTGAGCCGGAAGCGGAACATGACACCGAATATCTTTACCGCGTTCCCTTTGCCGTCAGCCAACGTTTTCCGGTGAGCCAGGCTTTCCCAATGTCTGCGACGCATAACGCACCGGGCAGTCGTTATGCAATTGATCTTGCGATGCCTGAGGAAACAGCCATTCATGCGGCACGTGGCGGAACCGTCGTAGAAATCGCCTTTCGCTCTTATAGCGGCGGAACCACCGCCGCCGATGCGCCAAAGGCAAATCTAATACGGATAATGCACGACGATGGAACGATGGCCATTTATGCACATCTGGCACTGGATTCTGTCCGGGTTCGCCCCGGGGATAGAGTGCAGCGCGGCGAGTACATCGCCAGCTCCGGCAATACCGGGTTCAGCAGCGGACCACATTTACATTTCGGTGTCGAACGAAATGCGGGTTTCAGCCTCGAGTCGATCCCGGTAAGTTTTGTCGGCGCCGGTGGCGCACCAGCGAAAGCCAAAACCGGGCACTACCTGCAGGCTTATTGAGTTTCCCCAGAGACTGAATATCTCGCCTCCGCCAGCAGAGCCGCGGAAAATTTATTGACCGACTTCCTCCCGGGGAATGGATTCGGTTTCAGCGGCAGCCATTTCACACCATTCGAGGACCAGCGCGTCGGCGGCAACGGTGGCAACGTATTTGCTGGCAAAGCCGACCAGGCCAATTGCGTAAGTAACGAAACGCAAGGCAACCGGGACATAAAAACAGTCGGCCGCGGTGAATTCACCAAACAACCACGGTCCGTGTTGGGCCTGTGAGCCTGCCGCTTCACGACAGTCATGCCAGATAGCAGAGATGCGCTGAATATCGCCGACGGTCTCCTGGTCCAGTTCCACATGCCGGCCACGCGCGCGGGCGTTCAATGGCAAGGCGTTGCGTAGGGCAGGAAAACCGGAATGCATCTCGGCACATACGGAGCGCGCCAGTGTACGCAGCCGCTGGTTGTTTGGCCATAAGCCTGCATCGGGAAAGCGTTCAGCCAGATACTCACACATCGCGAGTGTGTCCCAGACAATCAGTCCCTCATGATGCAATACCGGTACCCGGCGGGTCGGTGAATAATCGCCTATTCTTTCCTCGAATTCTGGCGTGTCCAACGGTATGCGTACGAGTTCAAAAGACATGCCGGTTCTTTTCGCCGCCAGCCAGCCCCGCATCGACCATGACGAATAATTCACATTACCGATGATCAGTTTCGTCTCACTCATGCAGCTTCCCGCCCAGGGATTGCAGGAAGGCACGCGCATCGCCATCCTGCTCCAACACTTCGACCAATGCCGAGCCAACAATGACGCCGTCTGCATGAGTGCCTATTGCATTTACCTGTGCGGCCTCGCGTATGCCGAAGCCCGCACACACCGGCAAGGGCGAAACTTCCCGAACCCGATCGAGATAAGCAAGTATTGCAGCCTGATCCGCCTTGCCACCGCCGCCGGTTACGCCGGTCACTGTGACGGCATAAACAAAACCGGCGCTGGCCTCACACAGCTTCTTCATTCGCTCGCCGCTGGTCACCGGCGAGACCAGTTGCACCAGTGCCAGGCCACGCGGCTCAATTGCCGCACGCAATGGTGCGCTTTCCTCGAAGGGCAAATCGGGAACAATAAATCCGGCGACGCCCGCATCTACACAACGCCCGGCCAATGTTTCGTAACCCATTGTGAGCAACGGATTGAGATAACTCATTAACAATACCGGCGCGGTACGTTGGGCCGCTGACTGTTCCAGAGTATCGAGTATCCAGCTGAGGCTGACACCGGCCTTGAGCGCGCGCTCACTGGAACGCTGGATCGTCACCCCGTCAGCCAGAGGATCGGTAAACGGCACGCCGATCTCAACCACATCGCCGGCCTCTGCAAGTATCGCCACGTGCTCGGCAAAACCGTTCATGTCTGGATGGCCGGCGGTGATAAACGGTATCAGTGCCGGGCGGCCCTGTTTGTTCGCTGCCGCAATCGCCGCGGTAATTCTTGTTGCGCCGCTCAAGAAGAATGCTCCAGCAGCGTGTTGAGATCCTTATCGCCACGCCCGGACACCCCGATAAGAATTCGCTTGCCCGGATTTTTCATTGCGTACTCGCGTGCGCCAGCGAACGCATGTGCGGTTTCCAGCGCGACAAGCAGGCCCTCATATTCACAACATTCGTTAAGTGCATCCAGTGCAGCGTTGTCGTCAACAGCCAGGTAAGTTGCCCGGCCGGTGGCCGCGAGCAGCGCATGCTCCGGACCGACACCCGGATAATCCAGTCCTGCCGAAATCGAATGAGTCTCCTGTATCTGTCCGTCATCGTCGTGCAGCAACATCGAATAGGTTCCGTGCAGCACACCGGGGCGGCCATGCACCAGGGTTGCCGAGTGTTCGCCAAGACCACTGCCGTGGCCGCCGGCTTCCATCCCCAACAGTTTTACCGATCGATCGGCAATGAACGGATGGAACAGGCCGATGGCATTGGATCCACCGCCAACGCAGGCAACGGCCACGTCGGGTAAACCACCGGCCTGATCGATAATCTGCTGGTGGGCTTCACGGCCAATAACCGACTGCAACTCACGCACCAGATAGGGATAGGGATGACCACCGACTGCCGAGCCCAGTAAATAATAAGTATCGGTCGGGTTAGACACCCATTCGCGCATGGATTCGTCAATTGCCGCACGCAATGTACGATCGCCGCTGGTAACCGGTACGACCCTGGCGCCAAGGCGTTTCATGCGATCGACATTGGGGGCCTGCCGGGTCATATCGATCTCGCCCATATAGACCTCGCAAGGCAAACCGACCCGTGCGCAGGCCGCCGCGGATGCAACACCGTGTTGCCCTGCACCGGTTTCTGCAACCACGCGTTGCACACCCAGCCGTCGCGCCAACAAAGCCTGGCCGATGGCATTGTTGATCTTGTGCGCACCGGTGTGGGCCAGGTCTTCGCGCTTGAGCCACACTTCCGCACCCCAGCGTTCGCCCAAACGCGGTGCTGGCGACAGTGGTGTTGGTCTTCCAACCCAATGCCTGAGCTCGGCATTCAGTTCGGCGCGAAATTTCGTATCGTCCAGCCAGCGGCTCACGCCCTGTTCCAGCCGTGTGAATGCCCCGACCAGTGTTTCGGGAACATAACGGCCACCAAATGGGCCATAACGGCCCTGCGAATCCGGGTAGTCGCCGGCAATCAACGCCTGAATTAACTGTTCTTTTTGTTCGATTTGTTTACTCAATGCTCCTGCTCCAACTGCCCTTCTGCGCGGCGCACCGCCGCGACAAATTCGTGAATTCGCGTCGCGTCTTTCACGCCACGCGATTGCTCCACGCCACTGCTCACATCCACGCCATAGGGCCTCACGCGACGTATCGCCTCGCTGACGTTTTCCGGTGTCAGCCCACCGGCGAGAATCATGCGCCCACGCTGCGCCAATACCGCTGCCTCCTGCCAGTCCACCGTTCGCCCTGTACCACTTTGCGCGCCTTCGTAAACGAACCATCCAGACACGTCAGTCGTATCGTCACCTTCGCGAATCACCGCGACACCACGTGTGCCATATGGCAGTGTTTGCCCAACGAGGTCCTCCCGGTCGCTTTGCCACCATGCGGGTGCCAGTTCGGCGAGCACGTCATGGACGAATCCCACCGGTGGTTGCCGGGTGACGACCACCGAAGCGACCCATGGGGGCAATAGTGCGATGAGTTTTCCGGCCTGAGCTTTATCAACCTGTCGTGGCGAGGGCGACAACACCAGTCCAATCGCATCGGCGCCCGCATCGACGGCTGCCTCGACTATGTCGGCAGTTGTCACGCCGCAGATCTTTATCCGCACACGTTTCACCACTGCGTTGCCTCACGACCGGCTTCGAGCATCTCGGCCACCAGCGCTTGTGGCTTAGCGGCACGCATCAGCGCAGTCCCAACCAAAGCAAGTGCATAACCCGCTTGTGCCACTGCCTTCACCTCGGCAACAGTACTGATGCCACTCTCGGCGACGCGCAGACAATTAGGGGGAAACTCCCTGGCAAGTACAATCAGTCTCTGGAAATCAACTTCCAGCGTGGACAAATCGCGCGCATTGAGACCGACCAGAATACGTTTGTGCACACCGACAAACGGCCGTGCCCTGAGGAGATCATTTTTGTCGAATGCTTCGAGCAATACGAACATTTTTGCCTGCGCCGCAGCTTCGAGCATCTCCATCAGCATCGCGTCATCGATCATCCGTACGATCAGCAATACACCACCGGCACCGGCTGCCGCCGCTTCCCATACCTGGTAGACGTCAACAATAAAATCCTTACGCATGGCCGGTACGCCCAGTGGACGCAGTGCGTGGGCGATCTCGCTCAAATGAGCTAGGTTGCCACCGAAACGCTGTGGTTCGGTCAGAACCGAAACAGCGATTGCGCCGGCTTTCGCATAAGCCTGCGCCCGTTTCACCAGTGCGTCCGGGGTTTCAGATGACAGCTCGCCGTATGCGGGCGAACTGCGCTTTACTTCGGCGATGACATCGAAACCCGCTATGCCAGGCTGCATAGTTGGGGGTCTTGGCAGTGCCAGCGCCGTCCCGACTACCTGATGTAACGGTGTCGTTGCCATTGCGCGCCGGACCCGCTGCAGCGAAGACGCCCGCATGCTTGCCAGGAAATCGCTCACAGGCTTTGCCCAAAGGCCTCGAGTTTTTCCAGCATTGCGGCTGCGCGGCCGGAGTTGATGCTCTCCCGGACATGGGCAAGCGAAGCACGACGCCCACGCG
>JAOTXR010000212.1 GCA_029862285.1 Gammaproteobacteria bacterium | reverse complement strand
ATACCGGTGACTTCGAGCATGAGCGCTGCACCAAGAGTCAGTGCATCGTAGTGTGCACCGAGTTTGCCTTTGAAGACCGCCCGCAGCTCTTGTGCGTTGTCCGCTGCATCACCGCCGGTCAGATCCTCTGGCCTGCAACGATCGATCTTGTAGTCTCTCGGGTCGCGGTGTTCCTCCTCAATTTGCCCGGGACGCACGTCGTATAACAAGAATGGACCCACAGGGGTGGCTTCGTCCCAACCCGGCTCGCCATGGACAACAAACACACGGGCAATATCCATGCCCGAAAGCGTGTCAGCCATCAGTCGTGCGGCATCGCGACTGAATGCCCCGATCACGCCATACGGTGGTCTGGCCGGATTCGACAACGGACCCAGCAGATTAAAGACTGTGCGCACGCCCATTGCTGCGCGCACCGGTGCGATGCTTTTCATGGCCGGGTGATAAAACGGCGCAAACAGAAAAGTAAAATCGGTTGCTTCCAGACAACGCACAGCGTTGTTCTCGTCCAACGGCAACGGTAACCCCAGGGCTTCCAGCACATCGGCGCTACCGCTTTTACTCGATATAGCACGATTACCATGCTTGACAACACGCAGGCCACTGGCTGCTGCCAACAACGCCGCCCCCGTGGAAATATTAAGACTGCCGGATCCGTCGCCACCGGTACCGACGCAGTCCACAGTTGGCGCCCCGGGTGGGATACCCGGATCGAGCGCAAGCTCGCGCATGACGGTGGCAAAACCACGGATTTCGTCTGCTGTTTCCCCTTTGAGCCGTAGTGCGGCGAGTATGGCGCCGGCCAGCGCCGCAGGTAATTCGGGGTCGGTCAATGCACGCATCAGGTCGGCGGCATTGGATTCAGCCAGGTCTTTATTATCGAGCAGGTCTGCCAATGCTCGTTTTGCAATGCGATGCGTCTCGCTCACTTCTCAATCTCCATTTTCAGGAAATTTTCCAGCAACCGGTCGCCCTGTGGTGTGAGTACGCTTTCGGGATGAAACTGCACACCCTCGATACAAAATCTGCGATGACGCACAGCCATGACTTCACCGTCTGCGGTGCGCGCGCTGACCTCCAGATCGTCTGGAACCAAGCCCGCCGCCAGTGAATGATAACGCCCGGCCTCCAGTGGCTGATCGAGACCGGCAAAAACCCCGCGGCCGTCGTGTTCCACCGGAGAACTCTTGCCATGCATCAAAGTGTTGGCCGAATCGATGCGCCCACCAAAGGCTTCGACGATTGCCTGGTGACCGAGACATACACCGAGTACCGGAACCTTGCCGGCACAGAGTTTGACTGCATCAATGGAGATGCCGGCATTGGCAGGGCGTCCGGGACCGGGCGAGATAACCAGGTGGGTCAGGCCGGAGTTGAGTACCTCGTGTGTTTCTAACGCGTCGTTGCGTTGCACATCGACTTCCGCACCGAGCACACGAAAAGCCTGCACCAGGTTGTAGGTGAACGAATCGTAATTGTCGATCAGTAACAACCTGGGCATCACAGCCCCTCACCGGCAATGGTCAGCGCCCGCTGCAGGATGGCGCTTTTTGCCAGCACTTCTTCGTGTTCACGCGCCGGCACGCTGTCGGCGACAACGCCGGCTCCTGCCTGGAAACTGTAGGTTCCTCGGTCAAACACAATTGTACGAATGGCGATTGCCTGGTCCATGCCACCACCATGTGCGAAGTAGCCAACGGTACCACCATAAAGTCCGCGTCGTTGTGGCTCGTTTTCGTCGATCAACTCCATAGCCCGAACCTTGGGTGCGCCGACCAGGGTTCCCGCCGGGAACGCAGCGGCAAACAGATCGAATGCATCACGATTCGACTGTAGTTGGCCGCTTACGCCACTGACTATGTGCATGACGTGGCTATAACGCTCGATTTTTCTATAGGGATCAACCCTGACCGTGCCCGGCCTGGCCACCCGGCCGAGATCGTTGCGCGCCAGATCCACCAGCATGACATGCTCGGCACTTTCTTTGGGATCGGCCAATAACTCCTGCTCGTTGTTCTTGTCCTGTTCCTCGTCGGCACCACGTGGTCGGGTGCCGGCAATAGGGCGTAACGACGCATGGCCCGTTTCATCCAGACGCACCAGCGCCTCGGGCGAGGAACCGGCAACCGCGGCATCGCCGAAACGAAAAAAGTACATATAAGGCGACGGATTCAATAGCCGCAACGCTCTATATGCGTCAAAGGGATCGATATCAGTTTTGCCGGAAAAACATACGGACAAAACGATTTGATAGACATCGCCACTGGCAATAAAGCCCTGCGCTCTTTGCACCAGCTGCCGATAGTCCTCGGCACTGATACTGGCCCTGGGTTTTTCGACCAGCGCCGGGCCGCGTGGCGGTGGCAAGGGACCGCGTAAAGCGGCGATGACTTCCTGACGTAACGCTTTGCGCTCGGTTTCGCTGCCGTCATGGAGCAAGGCAACGCGCCGGGTCAGATGATCGAAAACCAGTAGCGACGGCGTAGCGGTATAGGCGGCGTCGGGAACCCGCGACAATGGGCGGGCGATTTGCGGCAGGCGTTCGAACTGGCGTGCCAGATCATAGGCCGCCACGCCGACCAGACCACCCTGAAATGGCAAGCCTTCGATAAAAGGACCGGGTTTGGGCGCACGAGCCAGCGCCTGGCGCAGCACGTCGAGCAGACCGCTGGCTCCCGTTGCCATCGGCTGCTGCTCCCCATTGATTTCCAGGCTGCCGTCGCGCGATCGCAGCTCCAGCGCGTCCCCAAAACCAATAAAAGAATAGCGCGCCAGGCTAACACCGCCCTCGACACTCTCGAGTAGAAAGTGGGGCGAAAACGGTTCGAGCTTGCGAAAAGCCGAGACCGGTGTATCGAGATCGGCCGCAATATCGAACGGTGGCTGCATCAGAACTCCATGATTCCAGGCACAAAAAAAGCCCACCCCCGGGTTGGCGGGGATGGGCTGTTAACGTTTGATGAAGTACGTATTACCCGTTAGACGGGTGCAGCCATCCCCGGCGACCGACGCCAGCGCCAGCCGATATTCGCAGATAGCTTATGCGACACAAACTTCACAGGCCGATTGTTAACCGCTGCGTGGCCAGAGGTCAACTATTTGATTTGACAAAACACCCGTCAATGGAGCCCCACTCGCCACGGCATCACCCCAAGAGTTGGTCAAACTTCGTACAATGCTTGTCCGCGGCCCGGCTTTTTCACCCGCTGAGGCGCGCCCCATCCGTCGGTCGCGTATCGCAAAGGGCAAAGTGATCAGTAGTCAGAGTTCGTAGAGCATCGGCATCAGGAACGAAAAGGCCAGCCACATGATGATGGTCAACGGGATGCCGACGCGCAGGAAATCGGTGAATTTGTAGCCGCCGGCACTGAAGACCAGCAAGTTCGTCTGGTAACCCATCGGCGTGGCGAAGCTCATATTGGCGCCGAACAGTACTGCAAGTACGAAAGCCTCCGGTGCTGCACCGATTTCGGTCGCGACACTAACGGCAATCGGTGTGCCGATCACCGCGGCGGCATTGTTCGATACAACATTGGTCATGACCGCGACCAGTAACATCAGCCCGCTCAGCACAACTGGTGTCGGCAAACCCCAGGTCATCGCGACAAACAGGTGCGCGACGAATTCCGCGCCACCGGTGCGCATCAACGCAATACCCAGACCCAGACTCGCGACGATAATCAGGATTACTGGCGTACTGAGTGCGGCGGCCGCATTGCGCCAGTCCAGACAGCGCGTGAGGATCATCAGGGCGACACCGGTCAGGGCGCTGACCGATATCGGCAGCAGTCCGGTGGCTGCGGAAATCACGACGAAGCCGATGATGCCCAATGCCGTGTTGGCACGCTTGGTGTGCGGCAGATTGGTCGTTCCATCGAGCACCAGCATCTGGCCACCGCGTTTTAGCCCATTGATATGGTCCGGCGAGCCCTGGACCAACAGCACGTCACCGGCACGTAACCGTATCTCATCGATACCGCGACCGGTATCGACCACATGGGTTCGGGCTCGATGAATTGCCAGCGGCACGAGTCGAAACCGGGTGGTGAAACGTGTCGAACGCAAGGTCCTATGGTGCAGCAGCGAGCCACGGGTCACGACGACTTCAGCGAGTTGCTGGTCCTCTTCAGTCGGCTCATGTTCGGCATCAATGGGTAGCTGTTCGCCACTGGACTGATGCAAGGTTGCGCCAATGAGCTGCTCGAATTCTTTCAGCATCTCGGGCGTGTCATTAATGTAGAGACGATCGCCCGCCTGAATGGTCACCGACGGTAGCTTGGCAACGAACAGCCCTTCACCACGTTGTATGCGCGATACCGACATGCGGTTTTCAGTGCGCGCCAGCACCTCAGAGAGCGACTTGCCGGTGGCAAAACTGTCTTCGTTGATATACAGCAGAGCATTAAATATGCGTGGCGAGGTGTCACCCATGGGTGCGCGACGTTCCGGCAGCAGCCGTGGCGCGATCAGCCACAGAAACAGAATCCCAACCGAACCGGCCAGCACTACCGGAAGCGTGAAATAGAACATACTCATGCGGCCCAGGCCAAGATCGGCCGCGATACCGACAACCAGCAGGTTGGTCGACGTACCAATAGTAGTTGCCATGCCACCAATTAACGTGGCCAGCCCCATGGGCATGAGGAATTCAGATGGCGCGGTACTGTTGCGAATCGCCACGCTGACCAAGATCGGCAACAACATCACGACAATG
>JAOTXR010000382.1 GCA_029862285.1 Gammaproteobacteria bacterium | reverse complement strand
AAGCGTTCGAGTTATGTAGCTTTTTTGGCGGCTTGCCAGAGTTGCTCCAGCTCCTCGAGATCGGCGTCATCGGGTACGCGACCCGCCTGCGCCAGCGATTCCTCAAGATGGCCAAAACGGCGTTTGAAACGATTGTTGGCCGCCTGCAATGCCGTCTCCGGGTCGATTCCAAGGTGACGGCCCAGATTGACGATCGCAAACAGCAGGTCGCCCAGCTCATGCTCCACGGCCGGCTGATCCCCGGCCTGAATCTCTTCATCCAGTTCGCCCAGTTCCTCGGTAACCTTGGCCCGGACCCCGGTTATGTCCGGCCAGTCAAAACCGACGCTCGCGGCACGCCGACCCAGTTTGGCTGCACGTCGCAGGGCCGGCAGCGCCCGTGGCACGGTGTCGAGTACACCCACCGCAGCGGCTCGCCGTTCGGCGGCCTTCTGTGCTTCCCAGGCGATGGTTTGTGCTTTGGCATCGGTAACACTGGCGCCGGCAAAGACGTGGGGATGACGACGCACCATCTTGCCGCTGAGACCGGCGACGACATCAGCGAAACCAAATGCCCTGCTCTCTTCCGCCAGGCGGGCATGAAAAACCACCTGGAAAAGGAGATCTCCCAGTTCATCCTGCAACCCCGGCATGTCGTTACGTTCAATCGCATCGGCGACCTCGTAGGCCTCTTCTATCGTATGTGGCGCGATGGTGTGGAAATCCTGCTCGAGATCCCAGGGGCAGCCGCCGTCCGGGTCGCGCAGACGTTTCATGATCGCCAGCAACTCGTCGATTTCTCTCATTTATCGTCCACGTCAAGAATGGTTCGATAGAAACAGATAATCATAGAAGCGGTCGCACCCCAGATTATTCGCTCCTGCCACGGAATCTCGAAGTAAGGGATTCGGTGTCCGTAGATCTCTTTCATTTTCCGGTGGTGGTTGGCCGGATCGAACAGATAAGACAACGGCACCTCAAAAGCATCTGCGACTTCCGTCTCGTCCAGATCCAGCGATACCGCACTCTCATAGAACCCCACAACCGGGGTGACTGAATAACCGGTGATCGTAAAATAATTATCGAGGTAGCCGACTACGTCGATACGATCTGCCGGCAAGCCAACTTCTTCCTCCGCTTCACGCAAGGCCGCGTCGCGTACCCCGCTGTCAGCTTCCTCAATCCGCCCACCCGGAAAGCTGATCTGTCCGGGATGATGTTTCAAGTGTTCTGCGCGCTGCGTCAATAATACAAACAGCTCACCCGCGCGCTCGACCAGCGGCACCAGGACCGCCGCCGGTGTGAGTTCTCTTGGCCGCAGCGATTTGAAAATCTCCGGGATATCGCCCCACCCCGGACGCTGCACGATTTCCGGATGTTGCGGTTGCGTGGCTTCGAGACGCTTTGTAATCAGGGCACGCAATAAACCATCAGCCCTGGATGCCACCCCGCGTCAGCTTGTCGGGGTCCAGCAACCGTTTTAGTTCGTCTTCGTCCAGATCTGTCATCTCGAGTGCAACGTCGAGTATCGAGCGACCCTCCGCGTAGGCTTTTTTCGCCGTCGCGGCGCCCAGATCGTAGCCGATGACAGAATTGAGCGCGGTAACCAGGATCGGGTTGCGTTGCAGTGCTTTGGCCAACACCTCTTCGTTGACTGTAAAACCCTCGATACAACTGTCGGCAAGCACCCGGGCAACATTGCCGATGATGTTGAGACTGTCGAGCAGATTATCGGTGATCACCGGCAACATCACGTTCAATTCGAAATTGCCGGACTGACCACCGATTGTAATCGTCGTGTCATTACCAATAACCTGTGCTGCAACCATGGTGACTGCCTCGGGCACGACCGGGTTTACCTTACCGGGCATGATGCTGCTACCAGGTTGCAACGCCGGGAGTTTTATTTCCGCAATGCCTGCCAGGGGACCGCTGTTCATCCACCGCAAATCATTGGCGATTTTCATGAGACTGACTGCTACTGTGCGTAGCTGGCCGGATAGCTCGACTGCCGTATCCTGTGTGGCGAGACTCATGAACCGGTCGGCGCTCGGCGTAAACGGGATTCCCGTCTTTGCGGCCAAAGCCTGTGCGATCTTTGCCCCAAACTCCGGGTGCGCGTTGATCCCTGTCCCAACTGCGGTTCCGCCTTGCGCGAGTTCCTGCAGACGTAAGCTTGTGCTTTCGATCCGGGCGATGCCGGCGGCGATCTGGCTGGCCCAGGCGCCAACCACCTGGCTCATGCGCACTGGCATCGCATCCATCAGGTGAGTACGCCCGGTCTTGACGATCGAGTCGAGCGATTCTGCTTTTGCCACCAGTGTCCGGTGCAAATGCTGCAATGCCGGCAACACCTTTTGGTCGACGGCAATTGCGGCACTCACATGAATTGCCGTCGGAATGACATCGTTACTGCTCTGGCACATGTTGACATCGTCATTGGGGTGCACATTTGCCCCGAGTCGCTGGCTGGCAAGCCGGGCGATGACTTCGTTGGCATTCATGTTGGTGCTGGTTCCGGAACCCGTCTGGAACACATCGATCGGAAAATGCGCGTAATGGGCACCCTCGGCAACTTCCGTGGCAGCAGACTGAATGGCCTGAGCAATTTTTTTATCCAACAATCCCAGATCGTGGTTGACACCGGCCGCGGCCCACTTGATCAGACCGACGGCACGGATAAATGCAGCCGGCAATGTCCGGCCACTGAT
>JAOTXR010000381.1 GCA_029862285.1 Gammaproteobacteria bacterium | reverse complement strand
ATCAGCGAGACATCGAAGAAATCGATGTCGCCGTCATTGTCCAGGTCGGCATCGCACAGGCTGCCGTAACCGTCGCCATTGCTGTCGCGCTGATCGCCATTGTCTACCAAGGTGCAGTTGTCACAGGCATCACCGATGCCGTCGGCGTCGCTGTCGGCCTGATCGGCATTGGAAACCGTCGGGCAAACGTCGTCGCCATCGAGTATGCCGTCGTTGTCGCGATCGATACCGATGCTGTAACCGTATCCGGGTACCACCGCGGTATAGGTCAGCACCTGGCCCGCCGGATTCGCCAGTGCGCGTAGCGCAGCCGCGCTGATCGGTGCCTCGGCGGCACGATCGCTGCGGAAGGTGCCGTCCGCCAGGCGCTGCCAGCCACGCAACTCCCCGTTGACGACACCCTTGACTGCAATATCCGCTTCGGTCACGACACCACCGAGAATTTTCGAAGTAAACGCTGTGTTCGCGCGTTGCAGCAACAGGTCGATACGGCCGTCGACATCTACCGGGCTGTTGACCCCGTCAACAGTAATCTGTTGGCCTACGATGGGCGCGAGATCGTTGTCGAAAGCCAGCATGAACTGCTCCATGTCCAGACGCTGTTGCAGCGACAGGAAGCCGGTATCGCCAAACGGTGTCGAGGTGAAATTGAACACCGTTGCCTGGAAAAAACGAATCAGTGTGTCAGTACCGCCGTCGTGCAAATAGCCGGTGCCACGCACCTGAGCGCCCTTGTGGCCGTTGTCACCCGCGTTGAAAAAGCTGTTGTCCGGCATGCCGAACATACCGACCTTCTGGTACATGTTGCGCAGATGCGGGACTTTCGCCACCTGCTCTTCGTTTTCGAAGCTGGCATGACGACCGGTGCCAAAAAAGCCTTGCGATGCGTCAAGCACGTGACAACCCTCGCAGGTAAAACCGTCGCCGTTGGGATCATTGGTCAGATCGATCGGCAGACCATCCATTCTGCGCGGCCCGAAATAGAGGTCACGACCGGCCTGTTGCGAGGCCGTCAGCGAATTGTCGAGCGCACGCACCGGGTTGGGTGGCAGGGCAATGGTCAGTGCGAAATCGGCAAACGAGCGTATGTCGTTATTGCTGAGCGGTGCGTCATTGCCGACCAGCCCGGGAAACGCGACATTGAAATTGATAAACGACAGCACCGAGTCGGTGGCGCTGGTGCCAAAGACACCGACGGAACGGTCGCCACGCCAGTGCATGGCACCGGAATTGACCATCCCGCGCAGCGTCTGGGTGGTCATGGGCCCTTTCATCGGGTGCAGGTCGTCGATATTACCGGTGCCGTTGATATTGGGCGAGGCCTGATCGAAAGAAACGACCAGCGTCTCGAGGTTGATTTCGAGCGGGTTCTGGATGACTTCGCCATCGGGATCTCCCAGATCCCATGGGAGGCTGTCGAAGTCGGCGAATATATGGCAACTGGCGCAGGAAGCCTCGCCGTTGGACGAGGTCAACTGCGCGTCGTACAGGAATGGGCGGCCGTTTTTCACAAAGATCGGTTCCGGATCGTTCATCGGGTAATGACCTGTCTCGGAACCGCTGACCAGATCGATCATGGAAATTGCGTTGTCGAAGCGGGTAAGCACGTACATCCGGTTACGGCTTTCGTCCAGCGCCAGCCCCGCGGGACCACCACCGGTGGTTGTCAGGTACTGGGCGCTTTGCGCAGCCGGGTCGAAGGTGTCGTCGGCCAGTGTGCTGGTGTCGAACACACCGACCTTGCCGGAGCCAAATGCCGCAACATAGAGCGTCGTCCCGTCTGAACTGATGACCATGTCCAGCGGTGTGGCCAGGCTGTGTTGTTTGGTGCCGGCCGGTGCCGGCGCGATGTTGTAGTCGATGTGTTTGTTCAGATGCCGGCTTGAGACCACGCCATTACCGTCGATGAGCGCGATCCGCGCTTCGGCCAGGTGACCCTGCACGGTGCTGCCGCCACCGCCCGGACCCTCAAAACGGACTTCGTTGATCGAGTCGGTATTGGAAACGTAGACCGTGCCGTCGACCGGATTGACCGCCATGTTGAACAGCACGGTACCGACATGCGGAAAACTGTCGGTCATTGCCAGGGTCTCGGCGTCAATGGCGAAAACATCGAGGTCGGGCAGGTCGAAGCGGATGCCGTTGCTCCAGTTTCGGTCCAGTTCGTCGCGCCACTCGCCACTGGCTTCGTCGTATTTGACGATCAGACCCACTTCCGGGGCCGGATCGTTGTGTACGCTCATTGCGGGACCGGGATTACCACCGGGGAGTTGGCCACCGGGCAGGCCATTTGGCGAAGTGATGCCATCGCCGTTGCAGGGCGTGCTGTCGAAACCGTTGCACACGGTGCTTTCGTTAACCACGGCGGTCTGGTTGCCGGAATGGAATACTGCGGCGTAGACGGTGTTGCCATCCGGCGTAGCCGCCAGCGCACGTGGTGTATCGCCGAATAACTCGATGATCTTCACCGGCGTGCCGCCGAGCGCCGGGTCGTCTGCCAGCGCGCTGGCGTCGAAGACCCAGACGTCGGCACGATCAACGCCCGCCGTTGTCAGTTGCGGATCGCCGGCCCCGGGAACGGCAGCGATAGACGTGTGAGTGCGATGCTGACCGCGGTGTGCGGTGGTAATAAATGCTCGATCTGCACCGGCAAACACGATGTCGCGTGGTTCGTCGCCGACCAGCAACGTGCGGG
>JAOTXR010000039.1 GCA_029862285.1 Gammaproteobacteria bacterium | reverse complement strand
GCGCGACCGTTCAGGGCCTGGTCTCGATGCTTTCGCCCGAGGCGATCGCGGCGAAGCGTGGCAAACGGGTCGAGGACATATTGGGTTAAGCGACATGGCGAAGCAAAAGACAATCAAGGTCACGTTGGTCAAGAGCAAGTCCGGCCGTCTCGCGAGCCACAAAGCCTGCGTTGCCGGTTTGGGATTGCGCAGGATCAATCACACAGTGGAAGTGATCGATACACCGGAGAATCGCGGCATGATTAAAAAAGTGTCGTACCTGCTGCAGGTGGAGGATGCCTGAGATGCGACTCAATACACTCAAGCCCGGCAAGGGCAGCAGGCAAGCGCCAAAGCGCCTCGGTCGCGGTCGTTCCAGCGGTCATGGCAAAACCAGTGCGCGTGGCCAAAAAGGCCAGCATTCCCGTTCGGGTGGTTATCACAAGGTCGGTTTCGAAGGCGGGCAGATGCCATTGCAGCGGCGCTTGCCAAAAGTGGGATTCCATTCTCGTATGGCCCGTTTCAGCGGGGAAGTACGGTTGCACGAGGCTGCCATCGTGGCGGCCGCAAACGATGGGGTCGTCGACCTGG
Source organism: Gammaproteobacteria bacterium (assembly GCA_029862285.1). Lineage (GTDB taxonomy): Bacteria > Pseudomonadota > Gammaproteobacteria > Steroidobacterales > JABDKV01 > JABDJB01. Next base: position 9,561 of record JAOTXR010000039.1, on the reverse strand, counting down.
CAGGACTCAAACAGGCCAACATCGTCAGCGCAATTTCGAAAAAAGCGAAGATCATCCTGTCCGGGGAAATCGATACTGCCGTTACCGTGCGCGGTGTGGCAGTGACCAAAGGCGCACGCGCGGCGATCGAAGCCGCCGGCGGGAAAATTGAGGGCTAAGACCAGTGGCTAAGGCACCTACAGCAGCATCTGCCGTTCTCGGCAGCGAAGCGCCGAAGTTCGCAGAACTTCGCAAGCGCCTGCTGTTCCTCGTGAGCGCGCTGATTGTTTATCGTATCGGTACCTTCGTGCCGGTACCCGGGATCGATCCGGTAGCACTCGAGCGTTTTTTCGACCAGATGGGCTCCGGCTCCATCCTGAACATGTTCAATATGTTCTCTGGTGGCGCGCTGGAGCGTCTCAGTATTTTCGCCCTGGGCATCATGCCGTACATCTCGGCATCGATCATCATGCAGATGATGTCTGTCGTCGTGCCTTCGCTGGCAGCATTGAAGAAAGAAGGCGAAGCCGGTCGTCGCAAGATCACCCAGTACACGCGTATGGGCACGGTCGGTCTGGCACTGTTTCAGTCCATCGCCGCCGCATCTGCGTTGCAGAATCAGGGCGTGACGCTGTACCAGGGGCCGCAGTTCGTGTTCATTGCTGCGACAACGCTGGTGACCGGTACGATGTTCCTGATGTGGCTGGGCGAGCAGGTCACCGAAAGAGGCATCGGCAACGGCATTTCGATGATTATCCTGGCCAGCATTATATCGGGCCTGCCGGCGGCGATCGGTGGAACGCTGGAGCTGGTTAACAACGGCTCGATGCACCCGTTGCTTGCACTGACCTTGTTTATGCTGGTGCTCGGAGTAACCTACTTCGTGGTCTTCGTCGAGCGCGGTCAACGCAGGATTACCGTCAATTACGCCAAGCGGCAGCAGGGACGCAAGCTGATGCAGGCGCAGTCGAGCCATTTGCCGTTCAAGCTGAACATGTCGGGTGTTATTCCGCCCATTTTTGCGTCCAGCATAATCTTGTTTCCGGCCACTATTGCCAGCTGGTTTGGCACGCAGGAAGGCTGGGGTTGGTTGCAGACCGTTGCCAGCACGCTGTCGCCCGGGCAGCCTATTTACATCATGTTCTACGCGACCATGATTATCTTCTTCTGCTTTTTCTATACCGCACTGGTGTTTAACTCGCGGGAAACGGCAGACAACCTGAAGCGTTCCGGCGCGTTTATCCCGGGCATACGTCCGGGACGGCAGACCGGAGAGTACATCGATCTCGTGCTGACACGATTGACCCTGTGGGGTGCGTTGTATGTCACCGCGGTGTGCCTGCTGCCGGAGTTCATGATTCTCCAGTTCAACGTGCCGTTCTATTTCGGCGGCACTTCATTGCTCATCATCGTCGTTGTGGTGATGGATTTCATGTCGCAAATGCAGGCGCACATGATGTCGCATCAGTACGAGGGCCTGATGAAGAAAGCTAACCTGCGGGGCTATGGCCGCGCCGGGGGCGTCCGCTAGGGCGGAAAAGGTAGACCAGGATGAAAGTAAGAGCATCGGTCAAAAAAATGTGCCGCAATTGCAAGATTGTGCGGCGTAAACGGGTTTTGCGTGTGATCTGCAAGGATCCACGTCATAAGCAGCGACAGGGTTGAGGTAAGACGCTATGGCACGTATTGCCGGCATAAATATTCCAGATCACAAACACGCAGTTGTGTCCTTGACGCACATTTTTGGTGTGGGCCGCACGAGCGCGGAAAAAATCTGTAAGGCTGCGGGTATCGATCCGCATGTCAAAATCAAGGATCTTGCCGAGCCCGAGGTCGACAAGTTACGTGAGGAAGTGGGTCGCCTGTCAGTCGAGGGCGATTTGCGCCGGGAAACGGCAATGAACATCAAACGCCTGATGGATCTGGGTACCTACCGCGGTATCCGGCATCGTCGCGGTCTGCCGGTCAGAGGGCAGCGCACCCGTACCAATGCACGCACCCGTAAGGGCCCGCGACGTTTAATCAAGAGATAAGTCATGGCTAAACCGACTACTACTACTACTACCCGAAAGAAAGTCAAGAAGACCGTCATCGATGCGATTGCGCATGTGCACGCGTCTTTCAATAACACGATCATCACGATTACAGATCGCCAGGGTAACGCCCTGTCGTGGGCGACTGCCGGTGGCTGTGGTTTTCGCGGATCTCGCAAGTCGACGCCATTCGCAGCGCAGGTTGCTGCGGACAAGGCAGGCAATGCAGCGAAGGATTACGGCGTGAAGAACCTGGAAGTTCGCGTGAAAGGCCCCGGCCCGGGGCGAGAATCTGCCGTGCGCGCGCTCAATGCTGCCGGTTTTCGAATTAGTTTTATCGCCGACGTTACGCCTATTCCGCATAACGGCTGCCGCGCGCCGAAGAAGCGTCGGGTCTGAGGATTTAAGAGATGGCTAGATATACCGGACCAAAATGCAAGTTGTCGCGCCGCGAGGGAACAGACCTGTTCCTCAAAAGCGGTGTGCGTCCACTGGAGACCAAGTGCAAGTCGACGGTGCCGCCAGGTGGCGCGCCGCAGCGCCGGCCGCGATTGTCAGACTATGGCCTGCAGTTGCGTGAAAAGCAGAAATTGCGTCGCATGTACGGTGTCCTGGAACGCCAGTTTCGCGGTTATTACAAGACGGCAGCCGGTCAGAAGGGTTCGACTGGTGAAAATCTGTTGAAGCTGCTGGAGTCGCGTCTGGACAATGTTGTGTATCGCATGGGTTTCGCGTCGACGCGCGCCGAGGCCCGGCAACTCGTGCGCCACAAGTCGATCGAACGTAACGAATCGTTGGTGAATATCCCTTCGTGTCAGATCAAGGCCGGGGATGTGATCAGCGTTCGTGAAAAATCGCGTAAGCAGGCACGGATCGAGAATGCCATGAGTATTGCCAGCCAGGTCGGTCGGCCGGACTGGGTTGAAGTAGACGAGAAGAAGATGAGCGGTACCTACAAAGCGGTCCCGGATCGCGATGAGATCCTGCCGGACATCAATGAGAATCTCGTCGTCGAATTGTATTCAAAGTAAGCACTTAGTCTTTTTATTGAGAGGGTTGCCCGATGCAGGCATCAGTTGCAGATTTCCTCAAGCCGCGCGTAGTTAAAGTCCAGTCCGTCACGGACCAGCGCGCCAAAGTGACGATCGAGCCGCTGGAACGCGGTTTTGGCCACACGCTGGGCAATGCCCTGCGGCGCATACTCCTGTCTTCAATGCCGGGGTGCGCCATTGTGGAGGCAGAGATCGATGGTGTGTTGCATGAATACACCAGCATCGAGGGGGTGCAGGAAGATGTCGTCGACGTCCTCCTCAATCTCAAGGGTGTAGCGATACGCATGAATGCACGGGATGAGTCGGTGCTGACGATTTCCAAGCGGGGTCCGGGACCTGTCACCGCAGGCGATATTCAGGCCGATCACGATGTGGAAGTGCTCAATTCCGATCACGTCATTGCCAATCTCACCAGCAGCGGTGAATTGAATATGCGTATCAAGGTCGTTCGTGGCCGTGGATATACGCCGGCTACCCAACGCGCCAATTTCGAAGAAATCGTCGGGCCGATCGGCCGGCTGCAGCTGGATGCGTCTTTCAGTCCGATCCGGCGTGTTTCCTACACCGTGGACGCGGCGCGTGTCGAACAGCGTACCGACCTCGACAAACTGCTGATCGATATCGAGACTAATGGCACCATAGATGCCGAGGAAGCCATTCGCCGCGCCGGGTCGATCCTGAAAGATCAACTCAGTGTCTTCGTCGATCTGCAGGGTCAGGAAGAGCGTGCGCGTGCCTACGCCGAATCGCAAATCGATCCGGTGCTGATGCGTCCGGTGGACGAACTGGAATTAACCGTCCGTTCGGCCAATTGTTTGAAAGCCGAGAGCATCAACTATATCGGTGACCTGGTGCAGCGCACCGAAGTAGAGTTGTTGCGCACGCCAAACCTTGGCAAGAAGTCGCTCACCGAGATCAAAGAAGTGCTGGCCAGCCATGGTCTGGCATTGGGTACCAGATTGGAGAACTGGCCGCCGCCGGTTCTGCGGCAGGACTCCCAAATATAATTTCACTCTCTCCCGAAAGGGGGAGGGCGACAAGAGCAGGAAGTTGTTATGAGACACCGCAAATCAGGCAGGCAACTGAATCGAAACAGCCCCCACCGCAGGGCGATGTTTCGCAATATGTCTGCGTCGCTGTTACAGCACGAAACGATTCGCACCACCGTACCCAAAGCCAAAGAGCTGCGGCGGGTAGTCGAACCACTGATCACAATGGCCAAGGTCGATGGCGTCGACCGGCGTCGTCTTGCATTCGATCGTCTGCGTGATCGCAAGGCCGTTACGAAGCTGTTCAATGAGATCGGGCCGCGTTTCAAGGATCGCCCCGGTGGCTACCTGCGTATTCTGAAGATAGGCAATCGTCCCGGAGACGCCGCGCCGATGGCGCTGGTGCAGCTTGTCGACCGCCCCGAGGCCGAAGAAAATTCCTGACCCCCTGTACCGGGACACATGACAACCAGAAAGCCGGCATTTTGCCGGCTTTTTAGTTGCGTGTTCTAGTACTCTATACAGGATGCAGAAACGGAGCGTCTCATGCCTTTCCTGTCGATCCTCGCTCGCGCTGCCGTGGCGTTACTGGCACTGACTGCCGTGGCACAAGGTGGCGACCGTATTACCGGAGCACCCTTCGTGACCCGGTCAGAAGTCATCGCACCCAGTGCGATGGCGGCAACCAGTCACCCGCTGGCCACCCAGATCGCTTTGGACCTCATGCGCCGCGGTGGCAACGCGATCGACGCTGCCATAGCGGCCAACGCCGCCCTGGGTCTGATGGAACCGACGGGTAATGGCATCGGCGGTGATCTGTTCGCGATTGTCTGGCATGCCGAAACGCAAAAACTGTACGGTCTCAATGCCAGCGGCCGCTCGCCACAATCGCTCACCCTGCAGTATTTCCTGGATCGCGGCTACGAGCATGTGCCCTCGCATGGCCCGTTACCGGTCAGCGTGCCCGGCGCGGTCGACGGCTGGTTCCAGTTATACGAGCGCTTTGGCAAATTATCCATGAAGGAAATACTCGCGCCGGCCATCGATTATGCAAAAAACGGTTTTCCCGTTACCGAACTCATCGCCTATTACTGGAACCGCAGTGTGCCAATCCTGGAAAAATATCCCGGTTTCAGCGACGTTTTCATGCCAAACGGCCGGGCACCACGCAAGGGCGAGATGTTTCGTAACCCGGCGCTTGCCGGAACCTACGAGACCCTGGTCAGAAAGGGCCGCGATGGCTTTTACAACGGAAAAATTGCCCGGGTGATGGCAAAGTACGTGCAGGAGCAGGGCGGGTTTCTTAGCGAACGAGACCTTGCCGAACATCGTTCTGAATGGGTGGAGCCGGAGTCCACCAACTACCGTGGCTATGACGTTTGGGAATTGCCGCCTAACGGGCAGGGTATTGCGGCGTTGCAGATACTCAATATCCTGGAAGCCTATGACCTGGCTGCAATGGGTCACGACAGCCCCGGGTACGTGCACTTGTTTGCCGAGGCGAAGAAGCTGGCTTTCGAAGACCGGGCCCGTTATTACGCCGATATGGCCTTTTACCAGACACCGGTCGATAAACTGATTTCCAAGAAATATGCGGCCGAGCGTCGCGAGTTGATTAGCCTCGACCGTGCAGCGAAAAGCTATCCGGCCGGGAAGCTCGACCACGGTGACACGATTTATCTCACGGTTGCGGACAGGGACGGTAACATGGTCTCGTTGATCCAGAGTAATTATCGCGGCATGGGTTCGGGTATGACGCCACCGGGGCTGGGATTTATCCTGCAGGATCGTGGCGAGTTGTTTAGCCTCAAAGCCGGTCACCCCAACGTCTTTGCGCCCGGCAAACGGCCCTTTCATACGATCATCCCGGCCTTTATTAGCAAGGATGGCAAGCCATGGGTGTCCTTTGGCCTGATGGGCGGTGGTATGCAACCACAGGGGCATGCACAGATTGTCATCAATCTGGTGGATTTCGGCATGAACCTCCAGGAGGCCGGCGATGCCGCGCGGATTCGCCACGATGGTTCGAGTCAACCCACCGACGAAATAATGGACGACGGCGGATCGTTGTTCCTCGAATCCGGTTTTTCCGCCGGTACTGTCCGCAAGCTGGCCAAGATGGGACACCGTATCCGCAGCGGTGCCGGCGGTTTTGGGGGTTACCAGGCGATCATGCGCGATCACGAACAGGGTGTTTACATCGGCGCCTCTGAATCACGTAAAGACGGTCACGCCGCCGGTTACTGATGCACGTACATTCGCATGCCAACGACTACGGCCGCGCCTTTGCCCTCGGTGTGGTACTGAATATTGGCTTTGTGATAGTCGAGGCGATTTATGGTTTTTTGTCCGGCTCCCTGGCGCTGATAGCGGATGCCGGACACAACCTCGGCGATGTCATCGCGCTGATCCTTGCCTGGGGTGCAATGCTGGTTGCCCGGCGCCAGCCCAGCGGCCGGCGCACCTACGGATTGCGGCGTGCAACCATACTCGCCGCTGTCGCCAGCGGTGTACTGCTGCTGCTTGCCATCGTCGGCATCGTCTGGGAGGCAGTCGGGCGGTTATTTTCGGCGCAGCAGGTCGACGGCATGACGGTAATTATCGTTGCCGGCATCGGTGTGCTGATAAATTTCTTTACCGCCATGTTGTTTCATGGCGGTCGCGAGCACGATCTCAATGTCCGCAGTGCCTGGCTGCACATGACCGCCGATGCTGCCGTGTCGCTCGGCGTCGTTGCCGCGGGTGCCTTGATCCTGCTAACCGGAACACTGTGGCTCGATCCGGTCATCAGCCTGGGGATAGCCGCCGTGATCCTGGTCGCCACCTGGCAGCTACTGCGTGAATCGGTCGACATGGCGGTAGACGCAGTACCACGACATATTGATCCCGTGGCGGTACGCGACTTTCTCGGCTCGCTCGATGGCGTGACCGATTTGCACGATCTGCATATCTGGGCCATGAGTACCACAGAGACTGCGCTCACCGCCCACCTGGTTATGCCGGCCGACACTACCGATAACTTTCTGCATCAGGTCTCATCGGAACTGGCGCGGCGCTTTCGCATTCAGCACGCAACGTTGCAGGTTGAGCGCGGTGACCCGGATATCTGCTGCGATCCCTGCGAGCCCGGCCGTCGTGTCTCCGTCTGAAACGTTTCATCCATGTCACTGATTCGTCTGGACCGGCTAAATCTGCGTTTTGGTGAGCAGCATATTCTTCGTGATGCTTCGCTAACTGTCGACGGCGGGGAGCGCGTTTGCCTGATCGGTCGTAATGGTGCCGGCAAAACGACGCTGCTGAAAATTATCACCGGCGAGATCGCCGTCGATAGTGGCGAGATCCATTATCTTTCTGACTTGCGCATCAGCCAGCTTGCCCAAACCCTGCCCGATGAGCTGGAACACACGGTTCGTGTGGCGGTTGCCAGTGGTTTGCACAGGCTCCAGGCGTTGCACCACGAGTATCACGAGTTGTCACAGCAGGAACTGGACAAGGCCGGGCTGAAAGAACTCGAGGCTCTGCATCGCCGTATCGATGCTGCCGGTGGCTGGAATATCGATCAATTGGTCGAAACGATTATCAGCGATCTGCACTTGCCGGGCGATAAAAAACTGAACGAGTTGTCCGGGGGCTGGCAACGCCGTGTCGCCCTGGCCCATGCATTGGTCAGCAAACCGGATCTGTTGCTGCTCGATGAACCCACCAACCACCTGGATCTGGCAACGATTGAATGGCTCGAACACCGGGTTCGCAGTTTCCCGGGTAGTGTCATGTTCATTACCCATGATCGCGCATTCCTGAAGAGACTGGCCACCCGCATCGTAGAGTTGGATCGCACTGTGCTGTTTAGCTGGCCCGGCGATTACCAGAATTATCTCCGGCGCAAGGAAAAGGCCCTGGAGGACGAGCAAGTCGAGCACGCGCGTTTTGACAAGAAGCTGGCCCAGGAAGAAGTGTGGATTCGCAAGGGGATCAAGGCGCGACGCACCCGCAACGAGGGTCGGGCACGTGCGCTGGTGGCGATGCGGGCGGAGCGGGCCGAGCGTCCGGAACGCCAGCAGACCGCCCGGATCAATATCGACGAAGCTGAGCAGAGTGGCCGTAAAGTCATCCGGGCACGCAACGTATCCTATGGCTACAGCGGCGAGAAGCTGATCAATAATTTTTCGCTCAAGATCATGCGTGGCGATCGTATCGGTCTGATCGGCAACAATGGTGTCGGCAAGAGTACATTGCTGCGTTTGTTGCTGGGCGAATTAGAACCGCAATCCGGGACGATCAAGCATGGGACGGGTCTGGAGACCGGGTACTTCGACCAGATGCGGCAGGATCTGGACCTGGAGAAAACCGTCGCTGACAACGTCGGAGATGGCCGGGACTACATCACTTTGAATGGCAAGCAACGGCATGTCATCGGTTATTTGCGGGGCTTTTTGTTCGACGTCAAACGTGCTCAGAGTCCGGTAAAAATATTGTCCGGTGGAGAACGCAACCGCGTGATCCTGGCAAAGTTATTTACACGGCCGACCAACTTGTTGGTTTTGGATGAGCCGACTAACGATCTGGATGTGGAAACGCTGGAGGTACTGGAGGACCGCCTGGTCAAGTATCAGGGCACTATAATCGTGGTCAGCCACGATCGCGAGTTTCTGGACAACGTGGTAACCAGTATTCTGGTGTTCGAAGCGGATGGCCGGATTCGTGAATACGTAGGCGGTTATAGCGATTGGGCCAGACGCGGGCGCGAACTGGCCGAGCTGGACGATCCCGAACGCGAGGCGATAAAGGAAAAGCATGCCGATGATCGCGCGCGCAGAAAGGCCAGCGCGCCGCGCAAGCTCAGTTATGGTGAAAAACGGGAACTGGAGCAGCTGCCGCAACTCATCGAATCGCTGGAAACCGAGCTCGCGGCTTTGCAGGCGCAGATCGCGGCGGCCGATTTCTACAGCCAGCCATTTGCCGAGGTCCAACCGGTGCTGGACCGTCTGAGCGCGGTCAACACCGAGCTCGATACTGCAACTGAGCGCTGGGTGGTGCTCGAAGAGATTCACAATAGCTAACGCCGTAATACTTGGTATCCTGAGCAAAGATGAAAACACTCGCCCTCATTGTCGGCGTCATTGTCGCTGGCACAATACTCGCAACGTACCTTTTCCCGGGTGCGATCTACGAGGTGTCGATGCGAGTCGAACGCAGCGCTGCCGGATTGCACACCCGCAGCCTCGAAGTTGACGGCATCCGCTACAGCTATACCGACAGCGAAAGCGGCGTGCCGCTGGTACTGCTGCACGGCTTCACCGCGGACAAAGATCACTGGACCCGCGTCGCGCGGCATTTGACTGGTGAGTACCGGGTGATCGCCCCCGATCTGCCCGGATTCGGCGCCAGCACGCGGGATCCGGCACTCGATTATTCAATCGATAGCCAGGTCGGGCGGCTGGCCAGCCTGGTCGATGAAATCGGCCTGGATAAATTTCATCTTGGCGGCAGCTCGATGGGTGGCGCCAT
>JAOTXR010000380.1 GCA_029862285.1 Gammaproteobacteria bacterium | reverse complement strand
GGTCCGCACAGCCTGCCATCGGCGCGAACGACGAGTACCTCCGCGTTGGGGATCGCCTTACCGATGGATGTGGGTCGCTCATCGACTTCGTCCGGATCCAGGTAGGTTGAACGAAAAGCCTCAGTCAGACCGTACATCAGATAGATGCGCGTTTTTGGCAACTTGCTACGCAGGGATTTTAGTGTCGTGGCCGGCATGGCGCCGCCGGAATTGGTTATATAACGTAAATGTTCAGCGACAGTGTCGGGCCATTGCAGCCGCGCCAGTTGTATCCAGACGGGCGGTACGCAGGCCAGCCCGGTGATGCGATCGCGTTCAACGGCGCGAATGACATCGCGTGCACGCAGGTAATCGAACAGGACAACGCTGGCGCCGATGAGAAAGGCGGTGCTCAGCTGGCTGAAACCATAGTCAAAACTGAAAGGCAGAACAGTAAGCAGACGGTCGTCGGGTCGGTTCTGCAGATAATCGCTCACACTGACGGCGCCGGCAACCAGATTCCTGTGGGACAGCATGACGCCCTTTGGTCTGCCGGTACTGCCGGAGGTGTATAACAATGCTGCAAGATCCGTATCGATGCTGCTGCCCGCGCCGGGTTTCGCATTCACCAATTGATTCCAGGGCAGGGTGTTGCCTGGCACCTCTACAGGCGCTTCATCGTCATCACACAGGACGATGGTCTCAAGTTCGGTGCAGTCCGCAATTACAGGTGCCAGTGTCGCTGCGCGAGCGGCAGTTGTAATCAGCATTCTTGCGCCACAATCGCCGAGTATGTGTGCCACCTGGGCAGATTTTAGTTGCGGATTGACTGGTACAAACACGGCCCCGGCCATCGTGCTGGCAAAAAAAGCGACTACAGCCTCGGGCTGCCTGGGCAGATAGATCGCGATCCGTTCGCCGCGTCTGATACCGTGTTCAATCAGGCCGCCGCTTGCACGAGCTACCTGGTTGGCTAGTTCCGAATAGCTAATGACTTCGCCGCGATAGTACAAGGCAGCGCGGCTACCATCGCGATCGGCTGCTTTCTGAATCAGGTGGTGCAGGAGGGTCATCGTGTCTCAGTATCGCATTGCTTCAGTATTCCCGAGCACTCAACCGCGTTCGGCGAGTTTTCGCTCCCATGCCAGCGATGTGCTTACAATCATATCGAGATCATCATAACGAGGTTGCCAGCCAAACAGCTGACAAATCCGGGTTGCGTCGGCAACCAGCGAGGGTGGGTCACCGGCGCGACGTCCCTCTTCGACGATATTTAACGGCTGCCCGGCGGCTTTTTCTATGGCTGCGAGTACCTGCCGAACGCTATAACCATGACCGTAACCGCAGTTGAGGGTAGTCGAGTTGCCGCCTTCGCGTAAATAACTCAAAGCGCGCAGGTGGGCATCGGCAAGGTCCTCGACGTGAATATAGTCACGCACCCCGGTGCCGTCCGGGGTCTGATAGTCAGTGCCGTAAATAGCAACGTGGTCACGCTTGCCGGTTGCGGCCTCACAGGCAACCTTGGTGAGGAGGGTGGCGTTGGCAGTAGATTGTCCGATGCGACCCCCGGGGTCGGAGCCGGCAACGTTGAAATATCGCAGCGTGACATGACGGAGGTCAGTGGCGGTGGCGAGATCGTGCAACATTCGCTCGCTCATGAGCTTTGACTGGCCATACGGATTGATCGGCGCCTTTTCTGTGTCTTCATCTATCGCGGTGTCACGGTCGGGTATGCCATAGACGGCGGCGGTCGACGAGAATACGAAGTGACTGACGTTGTTGTTTGAGCATGCCCGCAAAAGATTCCGAGTCTTGCAGGTATTGTTGCCGTAGTACTTGAGCGGATCGGTGACGGATTCAGGTACGACTGTATGGGCGGCAAAGTGCATTACCGAGTTGATGCGAAACCGGGCAAAAATCCGCTGCAGCAGATCGATATCGCCACAGTCGCCCTCAATAAATTCGCCGTGGAGGACGGCGTCGGCAAAGCCACTGTACAGATTGTCCAGAACGACTACCTGCTCCCCGGCCTCACCGAGCTGCCTGACGACATGGCTGCCAATGTAGCCGGCGCCCCCGGTTACCAGAATGTAATCTGTCATCAGTTCCTCCCTTTGGCGCCCGAATACTAGCAGTTGTCTGGGGGCGGGCCACGCAACTGGATCACGCGCCTGGATACACCGCAGCCACGACTGTGACCGGCGTCCCGGCAGTGCGGGCGCGGGAGGGCGAAAATACGGGTCTTTGGCCCTTCGTTTGGCTGAGGTTCAGGTGACCCAGGCTAGGATTGGGCACAATGGATGGATTGATTTTGACAACAGTTAATCGACTGGCCGCGTTTTTCGCGATTGTCGTCCTGGCGGCTGCCTGCGGTGGTGGCGGTGGCGGCGATGATGGTGGCGCTGCTAATGACACCGACACGGATGGAAACCTGACGATTTCCGGCAAAGCCACTTTTGATTTGGTGCCACATAACCCTGCAAACAATGGCCTGGCCTACGGTTCGACAAGTACTGCGCCGGTGCGAAATGCGGTGATCCAATTGGTTCGTGCAGCCGACCAGGCAGTCATTGCAACCGCAGAAACAGACAGCGTTGGGGACTTCTCCGTACAGTCCCCATTGAATACTGATGTCATCATCCGGGTTCGTGCCGAGATGGTACGGTCTGGCATGCCAGGTTGGGACGTCAGGGTTGTCGACAATACACAAAACAATGCGTTATACGTTCTGGAGTCGA
>JAOTXR010000379.1 GCA_029862285.1 Gammaproteobacteria bacterium | reverse complement strand
GCTGCACGACGGTTGGCCCGGAGTTCGTAACTCCCGATGTACCCCTGAACGAGCAGTGGCAGACCACCAATAATGAGCAATTCCGGCCCACCGCCCAGGATCTGGTGCAGTGGTGGCAGGTGTTTGAGGATTCCACTCTGAATCGGTTGGTGGAACAGGCATACCTGCACAACAACAACCTGAAAATTGCCGGGCTACGGGTCCTGGAGGCACGCGCCAATCTGGCCATCGCCACCGGCAACCAGTATCCACAAACTCAGGCGTTGGTGGGCGATGCGGCGGCTGTCGAGGCCAGCGAGAGCAATGCCAATACTGCCGCTGGCGACCTGGGTTTTCGGCAATTCAGTCTTGTTGCCGCGGTGTCCTGGGAACTGGATTTCTGGGGACGTTTCCGGCGTGGTATCGAGTCCGCCGACGCCGCCTTTCTTGCGTCGATTGCGTCTTTTGACCAGGTAATGGTCCTGGTGACGGCGCAGGTGGCGGACATTTACACGGTGATGCGTACCACAGAGGAGCAAATCCGCATCACAAAGGAGAATATCGCAACTCAGCAACGCAGCTACGAGATTGTTGAAGTCCTATTTGAAAACGGCGAGAGTTCAGAACTGGATGTCATCCAGGCTCGCACACTTCTGCTGAGTACCCAGGCCACGATCCCGGCGCTGCAGACCACACTGCGTCAGACGCGCCACGCTCTCAGTACGCTGCTCGGTATGCCACCTTCAGATCTTTCGGCGTTGCTCGACGACACGATGCGGATACCGGTTATTCCCGAGGAGATTGCCGTCGGTGTACCCGCCGATTTGCTGCGCCAGCGACCCGATGTGCGCCAGGCGGAGATGGCGGCGATGGCGCAAAATGCAGTGGTCGGTCTGAGTCAGTCCAATCTCTATCCCAGTTTCAGTATCGGTGGCACGCTGGGTCTGGCAGCTTCTGGCAGCACGAACACGACGCGCACTGGCCAGAGCGGGCTGGACGAGTTGTTCAGCGGCGACAGTCTCACCTATTCCGTTGGCCCATCCTTTGTGTGGCCGTTTTTGAACTATGGTCGGATAAAAAACAACATCCGGGTACAGGATGCACGTCTGCAACAGGCGCTGATCCAGTACCGGGAAACGGTCATCCAGGCAGCGCGGGAAGTCGAGGACGCGATGGCTGCGGTCACCGGAATTCGGCAACAGGATGCAATCCTGGCGCAGACAGTGGATGCGGCACGCCGCTCTACAGAACTGGCGTTGTTGCGCTACAAAGAAGGTTTCGCGGACTATCAGCGCGTGTTGAATGCCCAGCAAGCCCTGTTTGCTCAGCAGGGCCGCTATGTGGCCAGCAAGGGCAATGTTGTGCGTAACCTGATCTCACTGTATCGCGCCCTTGGCGGTGGCTGGCAGACGCGCAGCAATACGGATTTTGTGGACGCTGAAACTCGGACGATCATGGAGCAGCGCACCGATTGGGGCGACATCATCGATATCGCTGTGCAGGAAAACGTGCCTGAAAAACCATCTGAATGACAGCAAGGGTCCAAGCGATGACTGAAAAACCGGATAGCAAAGACACCGAGACAGCGGAGCCGAAAACACCGATGGACCCGGTTCGCAAGTGGACTCTGATCGTGTTCGGGGCGGCTGTGGTATTGATCATCTGGTACCTGGCGGCGGACAGGATCACACCGTACAGCAGCCAGGCGCGTGTGCATGCGCTGGTCGTGCCGGTCGCATCCGAAGTCTCGGGCACCGTCGTCGATGTTGCGGTAAGCAACAATCAACTCGTTGCAAAAGGCGATGTGTTGTTCCAGATTGAACGGGACCGTTATCAATTGGTGCTGGAAAACGCCCAGGCCAATTTGCAGAAAGCGCGTCAGGCGACGGGCGTATCGACTGCAGGCGTCGATGCGGCCCAGGCATCGGTAGGCGCGGCGCGGGCCGCGCTGTTGCGGTCCGAACAGGACGCAACCCGGTTGCGTCGTATCAAACAGCAGGATCCCGGCGCTATTTCGGATCGACGCGTGGAATCGGCTGAAGCAGCTTTGTCTGCCTCCCGAGAACAGCTCGCTGCGGCACAGGCTAATCTCGAGCGTGCCCGCCAGGATCTTGGTGAAACCGGCGACGACAATGTGCGCATTGTTCAGGCACAGGCCGCTGTAGACCAGGCGCAACTCGATCTCGATCGCACGTCGGTGAAGGCTCCGGCCGACGGGCTGGTTACTGATGTGCGTGTCGACCAGGGAAATTTTGCACCGGCAGGTTCACCGCGAATGACTTTTATCGCAACCCACGACGTTTGGGTGCAGGCCGATCTGACAGAGAATAACCTGGGCAACGTGCAACGCGGCGACCGGGTCGGCATCAGTTTTGATGTAATGCCGGGTAGAGTCTTCGAGGGAACTGTAAGGGGTATGGGCTACGGTGTTGCCGTGGACAGCGCACCGCTGGGTAGCCTGCCCACAATCAAGAATGAGCGAGCCTGGCTACGAGAAGCACAGCGTTTTCCAGTCGAGATAGATTTCGAATTGCCGATAGAAGACCTGCGCAAGCTGCGTGTGGGTGCGCAGGCATCAGTTATTGTTTACACCGGTGACAATTTCCTGTTGAACGGTATCGGCCGGGTTTACATACGGCTTGCCAGCATCCTGAGCTATGCCTACTGACCCGTCGGCCAACGTGGTAGTGACGCCGGCGGCGATGAATATCGCCAGCGTGCGTATCCTCCGCCTGGCGTTGGGCAC
>JAOTXR010000378.1 GCA_029862285.1 Gammaproteobacteria bacterium | reverse complement strand
CCGTCCAGTCGCGGCATCAGGATATCGACAAACACAATATCGGGATGATGGTCCGCCACTTTGGAAAGCGCATCGAAACCGTCTACCGCAGTGTAGACTTCGCAACCTTCCTTGGACAGCAGCGTCTCGGCAGTACGCCGTATGGTTTTGCTGTCATCGATGACCAGTACTTTGAGCCCGTTGAGCTCGCGCTGCTGCGCTTCCGCCACATAACCTCCGATATCAGCGGGTTTCACCCGCGTCCGTCGTGATCCAGAAAAATCTTGCCGAAATATAAGTTGTAAACCCAAGGATAGAACCGGCTTTCACGTCACTGCGCCAGTTGACCAGATCACCGGAAAACCCCGGTTTTTTACCACATCGGCACCATCGGCACCATGTTAATACCCGGGATTTTACGGAATGGGACGATCCGCGTCGCGGTTGCGCCAGCGGTCCTGTTGGTGATAGGGATAAATACCTGAAGATACGGCTTTCCAGGAGCAAATGCATGAAATCCGAATCGCCGCCGGTACCGGTGGACAACTTTCATAAGACCCTGCGTTGCGCAACGATGGGGCACCGTCAGTGAGCCGTCCGGGCGTCAACCTGGGCGTTGTGATGGATCCAATCGGGGACATCAAACCGGTCAAAGACTCGACTCTGGCGATGCTGTTGGCGGCACAACGCCGCGGCTGGAAGCTCTGGTATATGAATCTTGACGATTTATGGCTGACCAGTGGAGTCGCCGAGGGCCGCATGCGTGAACTTGCCGTGCGTGACGACCTGAAAGACTGGTACGAGATCGGCGCCGAGCGTACGGCCGGTCTCGCCGATCTCGATATTCTCCTGATGCGCAAAGACCCGCCGTTCGACATGGAGTACATCTACGCCACCTATATCCTCGAAATTGCAGAGAAAGCCGGTGTTGTCGTCAGCAATCCACCGCGCGCCCTGCGTGACATCAACGAAAAGGCGTCGATTGCGTGGTTTCCCGAGCTGAGCCCACCGACGCTGATCACCCGGTCCATGTCACAGATGCGGCGATTTGCCGATAGCCACAAGAAGGTAGTCTTCAAACCGCTCGACGGCATGGGTGGCAAGTCAATATTCGTCATGTCAGCAGACGACCCCAACACCAATGTCGTGCTGGAAACGTTGACCGACTACGGCAGCCGCTTTGCAATGGCACAGGGTTTCATCCCGGAGATCACAGCGGGCGACAAACGCATCCTGCTGGTCGACGGTGTAGCGGTGCCTTATTCACTGGCTCGTATCCCGGCCGAGGGTGAAAATCGTGGCAATCTGGCGGCCGGCGCAAAAGCAGTGGGCCAACCGCTTAGCGATAGCGACCAGCGATTGGCTGCAGCAATCGGCCCGGCCATGGTGCAACGGAACCTGTTATTTGTCGGAATCGATGTTATCGGCGAGCAGCTGACGGAAATCAATATCACCAGTCCAACCTGCATTCGCGAACTCGATGCCGAATTTGGCCTCGATATCGGTGGCGATTACATGGCCGCTCTCGAAAAACGAC
The DNA here is from genome assembly GCA_029862285.1 of Gammaproteobacteria bacterium. GTDB lineage: Bacteria > Pseudomonadota > Gammaproteobacteria > Steroidobacterales > JABDKV01 > JABDJB01. The sequence goes on along the minus strand of JAOTXR010000378.1, from coordinate 1,216 downwards.
TCTAGCTCGCCCGATTTTGCGTCGTGGCCGGTTAGCGAGGCACGGACGCCGGAATCTCCAGTAACTGCGTCACACACACCAACGTGCCAGGCTTGGTATAATTTTGCCGTGCACCATTCTGCAAACCAGCGTACGCGGTGGCGAACTCCATGAGTTTTGCGGCCGCCGAAAATGTCGCCAATGACAGGCTGGTTTCCACCCTTTTTCTCGCCACCCTGTTCCACGGCATTCTCATCCTGGGCGTGTCGTTCAACGCCGGCATTTTTGCCGAGAGCGCTGTCGACCCGACGCTGGAGGTCGTCCTGGTCCAAAGCAACTCCCCGATAGCCGAAACCAACGAGGAAGCACGTTATCTGGCGCTGGAAAACAGTCTCGGTGCAGGCAACACCACCGACCGGGTCACGCCGGCAAGTCGTGCGGCTGACGCCGCGCCAGCAGATTCGACGGGCAACCCGGATGGCACAGCACTGGATCGCAGTCGACCCGGCGAGACAGACCCGACCCTGGAACTGATAGTCACAAAATCGTTGTCCGCTTTTTCACTGGTGTCACTACGCGACGCCGATTCGCAACGCGAAGAGGCCATTTTGATGCAAATGGCCCCGGCGTCTGATGTGCAGTTGAGTGATGTGTTCGACGAAACCCGCAGCCGTGACGATGACCCGCGCGAACGCATCGTGTCGGTGAGTACCCGCGAGTCGGATATTGCAGGTTATCTTGCAGGATGGAAACGCAAGATAGAACAGGTCGGCACGCTCAACTTCCCGGCGCTGAACGAAATGGGATCGAAAGCACAAAATCCGGTATTGGAGGTCGCGGTGCGGTCTGACGGACATCTGCACGACATTATCGTCAGGCGCTCATCCCAGATTCGGGCAGTCGACGAAGCAGCCGTGCAGATTCTGCGGATGTCGTCGCCGTTCGATCCCTTCCCGGCAGAGCTGCAAAATCAATACGATGTGCTGCGATTTGTCTACGAATGGCAGTTTATCGAAGGCGCGACGCAGCGCGGGAAACCTAGATCAGATTCCGATGTCTAAATGACTTGTCGCGGGCTACCCGAGGCGAGGATACTTGACCCATGAGTGATTTTCCCGGTCTTACAAATCAGCTCCTGATTGCCATGCCGGCCCTTGGCGATCCGAACTTCCATCGCACGGTTACGCTGGTTTGCGAGCACAACGAGGACGGCGCGCTGGGCATTGTCATCAATCGA
>JAOTXR010000377.1 GCA_029862285.1 Gammaproteobacteria bacterium | reverse complement strand
TTAACAGTTTTGTAAACGGTCTAGTCATCGCTGAGCTTTTCATCGAAGTGAAAACTTGACACGACCATGCCCTGACGAAAATAGAATTTGTGCGCCTGTTTCCTTTGCGTGCCGGAGTCCAGGTGCAAATGCGCACATCCATTCTTTATCGCGATGTCACGCAGCCCGGAGAGCAACTTTTCTCCAAAACCCTGCGAACGAACCCGCTCCGCCGTCACCAGATCGTCGACATAAAGATTCTTTCCCAAAAAAAGATTCGTCGAGATTCGATAACCGGCTACCGCAACGATGTCATTACCGTGCTCGATATAGGCCAGGCAATAGCCTTCTTTTTCCTGATCGCGGACTAAATTTACAAACGACTCTGCCTGCAGGTGGGTCCGCAACTCGGCCATTACGGCAAAGCACCGCGCGATTTCTTTATCTGTAGTCGCGTGTTTCAGCATCGCATTTACCGGGCCGGCTTTTTTATCGAATCGGATAAAACCGCTATCTGGTAGGGAAATAACTGTGCGTCCATGACACCGTGCTCTACCGCAGGATCAGCAGCGACAATGCCTTTGGCAACGGTTTCCGACTCAGCCTGCAGAATGACAATTCCAAACGTGGATCGATCGGCGGTTTGGGTGCGCCCGGAAAGAAGCACGATGCCTTCTTCGGCGAGGCGCTCCAGATATTCGAGGTGGTCCCTGAGCACTGCGGACTCCGTTTCGTCAGGGCCTTCGGTGATCATTGCCAGTCGCCGTGGCCGCACCTGGTACAGGTATTGTTTCACTGCGTCACCACTCACCGGTATTGTCCATCGAAGCCCACGGTTCGGCCGCTGGCAGCGCATCGCCATCCTGCAGCAACTCGATCGAGATATTGTCCGGCGAGCGCACGAATGCCATGCGCCCGTCACGCGGTGGGCGACTGATAGTCACGCCGGCATCCATCAGTCTCTGACAGGTTTCGTAGATATTGCCAACCCGGAAAGCCAGGTGACCAAAGTTGCGGCCACCGTCGTAGTCTTCGGGGTCCCAGTTGTGGGTCAACTCGAGCAACGGCGCGCTCTCGGTACTGGCCCTGGCAACATCACCGGGAGCGGCGAGAAAGCACAAAGTGAAACGCCCGGCCTCATAGTCATTGCGGCGCACCTCCACCATGCCCAGTTGATCCCGATAAAACTTCAATGACTGTTCGAGATCGGCGACGCGGACCATGGTGTGCAAATATTTCATTGCCAAGGTTCCTCAGTAGTGTGGCGGTGGTTCATCGGCTGACAGATCGGTACCCGGCTCGTCACTTTCTGACAACCGCTGCTCCAAGCGCTCCAGTTTATGCTTTAAGCGGTCGATCTGACTCTGCTGGTCCTGCAGCAGCTCACTGAATTGTTCCAGCAAACGCTCATGCTCGGTCACCAGCATCTCGAGTCTTAAGGTTTCATCTCGTGTCTGAGTCATTGTCCCAGGCTATGTTATTTATCCGCTGGAAAAAATTGCCGAAGCGCATTATTCGACGGGACCCGATACGCCGTCAGAACCCGCTTCAAAAAAGAAACGCCAACCCGCTTGTTGAGTGGGTCGCGCCCAGGGAGTCGCTACCAATTCATCGTCTGTAGTATTTTCACTGGGTTGATGTGCCAGTGCCACCTCGAGCGCAATGTCCCGGCCTGCGAGGTAATTTGCGAAGGTTGTTGGCGCCGGGATATCAGGCAAGATCCAGATGCGATCATCGAAAGGCGCTGAATCGTTCCAACGCAAGGTCGATACCAGATACGGCACGCCGGTGGCGGAACCGTGGAGCATTCTTGCATCGCCAAAGTGATTCGGGCGCCCACCGGTCGGTTCACCGACAAATAAAGCGTCTGTTTCCCGCTCCAGACGAGTCGCAAGATTCATTGCCGCAGAAAACGTACGCGGGCCAGTCAGCACATAAAGCCCACCCGGCCGGTTGAAACGTGAGCTGACCAGCGTTCGTCTCAGCGGTTCGAAAAGCATATTGTTACCGCCGCCGTTACGGCGCAGATCAATAATTACGCGCTCGACAGCAGAGTCGGCGAAGGCCGTTCGCGCCTCATCGGTAAATTCAGCAAAACGCTTGCCTTCCGTGTCATCCATCGCATCCAGCGACACATAGACCGCATTGTACTCCGGCAGGGTTCGAACGAAATTGATGCTACTTTCCGAGACGGCCATCGCCTCGACCGGGGACTGCTTGCGTCCCAGTGGCACGCGATCGGTATTTGCACCGATGCGTGGCTGCAGTTGTACGCGAACCTTTTTCCCGGTTGGAACTATCGCAGTGATCGGCAGTGGCCCATCATACGGGCCATCGGCAAAATCCAGGCCATGCAACCATCCTGGAAACGCAAACAAAAATGGCACCCAACGCATGGCGAAAGCCGCATTGTCGCCCGGCGCACCTGCCACATAGGCAGCGAGGACCCGCTCGAGCGGTGTACCACTAATGCTTACGATCCTGCCACCGAGCAGCGGCAGCGCTTCGTCCCTGGCCGCAATCACATACAACCCGTCCGCAAAACCCTGCACCAGAATGGGCGTACGCAGCGTGAATGGTTCTGCCTGCATGGACAATGAGAGCACCGCCGTGTGCCCATCGCCGACATGCGAGAAGAGTCGGTGCAACTGAATGATGTAATCAGCAAGATCAAGGTCGTCGGCATTGGATGCAAGCGTCGCGGCGAACTCAGAAAAGTCCTGGCTTGCCGCAAGATTCTTGCCCTCCGGATGA
>JAOTXR010000376.1 GCA_029862285.1 Gammaproteobacteria bacterium | reverse complement strand
TAACCGGTCTGGCACCGATGCGCGCGATGGATGCGCTCGTCACCGGTGGCGATGCCCGCAACATTGCCGGCGTTTATGTCGGTGGCCGCCTGGTTGGCGGGGCAGGTGATAAGGATGACGAATTCGTTGCAGTCATGCAGCGGTTGTGCGCATGACACCGTACAGGGAGATTTTGCCACGCGGCGATCCAATACCGATTATTGTCAGTATTCCGCACACCGGGACCGAGTTACCGGAGTCGGTGGCCGAGCGTTTTGCTGGTCCGGAAATGCGCGCATTGCCGATGACGGACTGGCATCTGCACCGCCTCTACGATTTTCTTCCAGAGCTGGGTATCGCAAGTATTCATGCGCGATTCAGCCGTCTGGTCGTCGATTTGAACCGGCCGCCGGACGGTGAGGCGCTGTATCCGGGTCGCTATGAAACCAGCCTGGTGGCTACCGAGACCTTCGATGGCGAGGAAATTTTCAGGGAACCACCCGGCCCGGAGACCACCGAGGCTCTGCGCGGCCGTTATTACGAGCCTTATCACACCCGTCTGGCGGAATTACTCCAGGGCGCGATAGACCGTTTTGGTCGAGTGGTACTGGTCGACGCCCACAGTGTGGCGTCGCGGGCAAACCGCATTCATCCGGCGCTTATGAGCGATATTTACCTCGGTGACCGCGATGGACTCGCTTGTGAGCCGTGGTTGACTGAGGCACTGCGTGTTGGTTTTGCGGCGACGGGTCTGGAAGTACAGATCAATGATCCGTATAAGGGCGGTTACACCACCCACAATTACGGCCAATGGCCGGGTGTGGATGCGATTCAGATAGAAATGTGTCAGCGTCTTTACATGGATGAAGGTCAACCGGAGAAGTTTGTCGAGGAGTCGTGGGAATTGACCAGAAAAAGACTAGTCAAAGTGTTTGCAGCGCTGGCACAGCGATTGGAGCGTAGCTGATATGGCGTGGAATACGTTTCCATTGACTGTTGTCGGTGTCGATATGATTACGCCGTCGGTGCTTAGTTTGACGTTTGAGCGCAGCGATGGCGAGCCGTTTGAATACAAGGCTGGACAGTTCATTAATATTCACTTCGAGGCGGACGGCCAGGCTGTGCATCGCAGTTACAGTGTTGCCACACCACCCGATGGCGGTGCGTTCGATATTGCGATTTCGCCGGTAAAGGACGGCCGTGCAACCACTCTGTTATTTGGGCTCAAAGTGGGCGACACGATCGATGCGAGTGGCCCTTATGGCCGGTTCATCCTGCGTGACGATGAACCCTGTCGCTACATCCTCGCCGCGACGGGAACAGGAATTACGCCGTATCGCGCGATGTTGCCCGAGTTGAAAGAACTGCTGGCCAAGGGATTTACCGTCGATATTCTGCTCGGTATCTGGCGTCGTGAAGAGGCGTTGTATGCAAAAGACTTCATGGACTTTTGCGATGACAATGACGGTGCTGTATTTCGCGCCTGCTACAGCCGTGAAATGCCGGAAGAACCGCGACTACACGAAGGCGAAGGACATGTGCAGATACATATCGCCGCACTGGATCCGCGACCGGAAACCGATATCGTTTATCTGTGCGGTAACCCGAACATGATCGACGAAGCAATGGAAATGCTCAAAGCACGCGAGTTTCCGACTAAAAAACTGCGCCGCGAAAAATATCTCCCCGCCCGTACCTGAGTACCCCTAATTGTCTTGATTCAGTTCGGTGCGCCAGGGCAAAGCGGGTTGGGCGCCGGGACGGGTTGTTGCCAGGGCGGCGGCAGCACAGGCAAACTCCAGCGCTTTGGCCGGCGGCATGTCTTCGAGCAGACCGACGGTCAATGCCGCCGTAAAGGTATCGCCGGCGCCGGTTGCATCGACCACATCGACTTTTGGCGGGCGCACCTCTGCTATTGTTTCGCCGCGGCGTCTCAAGACTGCGCCGCGGGCACCGTAAGTAATTGCAACCAGGTTGTCGCAAACGTCAATAGCGTCGCCGATAAACTCGCTCTCTGTTTCATTCATCACGATGACATCGGCGCGACGCAAAACATTCGCTGGCACAACCGTAGCCGGCGCCAGATTGACGCAGAATAATCCGCTGAAATCCGCAGCCGCTGCTGCCACAGTCTCGATCGGTACTTCGAGTTGGCAGATCAACGCGTCGGCATCGGGTAGATCGAGTCGTTCGGGCGTGAGTCTGCGGTTGGCGCCTGGCGCGACCACGATCTGATTGTCGCCGTCGGGTGCCACCGCGATCAGAGCAATGCCCGTGGCACTTTCCGTATCTGCAAGACAATGCGACAGATCGACACCGTCATTGCGCAATAACGCCAGTGCTTCGTCAGCAGCGGTGTCCCTGCCGGTGCAGGCACACAGACAGACGTCGGCGCCCAGACGGCGCGCAGCAAGCGCCTGGTTGGCGCCTTTGCCACCCGGGTAGCGCGCCAGCGTGGCACCGGTCACGGTTTCGCCGGCAACCGGCAGGTGTGGCACGCTGGCGACCAGGTCGAGATTGACCGAACCGACGACAACAATCGATGGCGTGTTGCTCATCCTCAGGTGCTGCCGTAACGTGCCAGCCGTTCGATGAGCAATTTGTAAAACGCATCGGCATCGGCTTTAAACATCCACACCGCATTCTCGGCCCTATCCGTCACGCCCCAGAAATCCACGGCGGTGTGTCCCACGGTCAGCGGTGAATCGGTTTCAACCTCGATATTGCAATGCTTGCCCTGGAAAATCTCCGGGCGCAACAACCAGGC
>JAOTXR010000375.1 GCA_029862285.1 Gammaproteobacteria bacterium | reverse complement strand
TTGCCAGCCATCCGCCGTCACAGGCGCGGGTCGACAAAAATAAAGAGACGTTGATGGAGCTTCCGGATACTGGCGAGTATGGGCAAGAACGTTACATGAACGCAATTGCCGGGATCAGGAATAACAAGGAGGCTTACGACCAATACGACAAGGCAATAGAATCGGCTAACGAAAACCAGATCGACCAGGCGGTTGCGTTAGTCAACGAGGCGGTCCGCCTGGAACCACGGGAAGCAAAATTCCATTCTTTACTGGGTGATATTGCCGCGCACCACAAGGACTATAGTGAAGCAGTGAGACATTTCAGCACGGCGGTGTCGTACAACCCGCAGCATTTTCAGACCTATCTGGGTCGCGGGCTGACACACGAAGCGATGAATAATTTGAGCGCAGCCGAAGAAGACCTGAAACGCAGCATCGCATTGCTACCCACGGCGCCTGCTCATATGGCACTGGGGAGTATCGCCGAACGTACCGGCCGAACGGACGAAGCCAAGCAGCACTACGCAATGGCCTCCCAATCACAGTCCGAAGTCGGTCAGGCGGCGAGCCGCGCACTGGTAAAACTGGATCTGCCGACCAATCCGGGTCAATACGTCAAGACGCGGTTGCAGGTCGATCCACAAGGCCAGGTCAGTGTCGTCGTCGGAAATACCTCTCCGGTGCCGATCAAGAATGTCGAAGTGCTGGTCGGGGTACTCGATCCTGGCGGCACCCAGGTGCAGCAGACAAAACCATTCCGCATCAATCAGGTGATCGGTGCCGGTCAGCAGCGGGTCATCAACACCGGTCTTGGCCCGGTTACCGAGCAAGCTCAACTACAACGCATCAGAGTGCAGGTGAATCGGGCCGCGGTGGCCGAATAGTTAACCGCGGCGACCGGGGTATAGACGGTGCGAAAAAATCGTTGGAGGACATAGTATGGCCATTCCCATTACGGCACTGTACGCGGGCATACTCGCGTTTATTCTCACCTGGCTGGCATTCAGAGCCGGCAGTCTGCGTGGGAAAAAGAAAATTTCTATCGGCGACGGCGGCAATGTCGAAATGCTGGAAGCCATTCGCCGCCATGCCAACGCGGTGGAATATGTACCGCTGGCGTTGATCCTGATCGCCGTGCTCGAACTAAACGGCGCCAATTCCGCTTTCCTGCATGTCCTGGGCATCGTTCTGGTAATCGCACGTATCGCACATCCACTGGGCCTGAAGGCCGAAAGTATGGGTGATCCACGACGCGCGATTGGTGCCGGCGGAACTATATTGGTCATCGTCGTCGCCGCCGGTTATGCGATCTGGCAAGGCGTCGGCAGCATGCTTTAGACCCGCGCCTCACGGCGAGAGAGAAAACGGTCGTTTGTCTGCAGCGATCGGAGACCGCTCCCACACGGTCCGATTCAGCTTAGCCGAGGTCTTTGATGTAGCGGATCAGTTCGCCGTCATAACCATGTTTCTCATACAGGCCCCGGGCACGGCGATTGCCGGCAAACACATGCAGAGTCATCGTTTTTGCGTGTCGGTCCCGGGCGGCCTCCTCTGCCGTAGCGATCAGCGCGCTCGCAATTCCCTGCCCTTCGGCGTCCTCGGCGACTGCAAGCACTTCAAGGTGAGCGCTGGGTTCGCCACTAAGCAGCTCCTTTCGTAACTGCACAAAAACGACGCCGATAATCTTGTTGCGCCCATTGATTGCGACATGGGCGGCACCGTCCGGTGCGCTGCCGTCCAGCCAGGCCAGCAACGCAACTTTGTCACCGCGCCACAGATCCTCCGGTTGCCGGCGCGCAGGAATTTCGAACGCTGCCAGCCGGGGCAACAGCTCGCATATGGCCTGGCGATCCGCAGCAACGGCTGACCTGATACTGAAGCCGGTCACTCACCCGCCACCGCGTCTGGACGGTACGATTTGTGGATCCTGTTGCTCCGGGGCAGCCCTTGAACCCGGCTTACCGTGCCCGTGCCGAATATAGGGATCCCATTTACCAAGGCTCTCGATCTCTTGCTGACTGAACGAGCGTGACTGCGGCTGGTCACTCGACTCGTAGAGCACTTCGCAGCGGCTGCTGGCACAAGCAACACCCACTGGAACTCGTTCCGGCATGCGCCGACAATGCTGCGGTGTTACGTGACTCAGCGCACGATATTGCGACGCCGAATATCGATTTAGCGCCACGGGCTGGGCACAGGGATCCAACCCGATTGTGCAGTCCGATACCGCAGTGCAAACGCGATATTCGACGGCGTCTATTTGCAGCTGCGCCTCACGGCACATGCCATGTTCGCAACCCAGCTCCACTTGTGACGTATCGCAGGCCTCACAGGCAACAGTCTGCACGCCACCACGCTTACCATACTTCTCATTGAAGTCCGGCAGATACTTGCGGTTGATCACGGTCAGCGATCCGCAACTGTGGCAAGCGTCCCCGGCGATCGCACAGTCGTCATTACTGTCGCAGCGATAATGGTTGATTGGCAGATCAACCGGCACGCCGACAGGTTTCGCCTCGTCTGTTATCGGCGCTGCCGGTGCAACACAGCCTGTCATCAGCAGAACAAGAGCTATCGCCTCACGTGGCAATGTTGGAACCTCGCAGCACACGGGACCATCCGCCCCGGAACAAAAATACCCAGAACCGACCAAACTGCTCACTCAAAATGCGCTGCAGGAAATCACCCCGGCCGGCAAAGGGTTCCGGTGGAACCGGTTCAAGTTTGTGCCCCTTGCCCTGCGCGACCAGGGAAAGCAGGTTGCCGA
>JAOTXR010000374.1 GCA_029862285.1 Gammaproteobacteria bacterium | reverse complement strand
GTGCCGGCAATCGAGCATGACGGCCACATATTGATCCAGTCACTGGCGATCATTAATTATCTGGAGCGAATTTTCCCACAGCCGGCATTGCTCCCGGATGAGCCAGTCGCGCGTGCCCGTGTGAGTGCGCTGGCGCAGATTGTTGCTGCGGATATGCATCCGCTGAATAATCTGCGAGTTCTGCAGTACCTGAGTTCGGATCTGAAAGTCAGTGACGAGCAAAAGCAGGCCTGGTACGAGCACTGGGTAGCCGAGGGGTTTTCTGCAATCGAGGCATTACTGCAGGATCGGGAGACCGGCAAGTTCTGCCACGGCAACAGCCCGACACTGGCCGATGTCTGCCTGATCCCGCAGATTTACAACGCCCGCCGTTTTGAGTGCGATCTCGAGCACTATCCGCGTATCCGGCGTGTCGAGGCGAATTGCCTGGCGCTGGAAGCCTTCGATGCGACTCGACCGGAGCTGCAGCCCGACGCCGATTGAGCGATGAACGATTCCAAACCTGGTTTGCTGCTGGTTTACGACAAGCAGTGTCCGTTTTGCGACGCTTATTGCAAACTCGTTCGAGTCCAGTCAGCGGCTGGCAGTCTGGAACTGGTCGATGCACGCCAGGGCGGGCCGCAAATACAGCACATTACCGAAATGGGACTGGATGTCGATGAGGGAATGGTGCTCATTGCCGGTAATGAGTTGTACTACGGCGCCGATGCAATCCATGCACTGGCATTGCTGAGCAGCAGGTCGGGAGTATTCAATCGGCTCAATTTTCTGATCTTCCGCTCGAAGACATTGTCGCGGCTGCTCTACCCGCTACTGCGCACCGGGCGCAACCTGGCGTTGAAGCTGCTGGGGCGCAGCCGCATCAATAACCTGAATCGTCCCGGTAACGACCGGTTCTAGTGCTTTACTTTATCAGTCGCAGGGTCAGGGGGTACTTGTAGTGTTCGCCGTCGTTGGCCTTGATCGATGCAATGATCGTCATGACCAGATCGAAAATTCCCACCACAAATAGCATCAGGAAACCGATCAAAACGATCATCAGGATTGCCGACACGATGTAGGCGAGTAGCATGGTGATCTGGAAGTTCAGCGCTTCTTTACCCTGTTCGTCGACGAAGGGCATATCTTCCTTCTTGATCAGCCACACGATCAGCGGGCCGAGGACAAGGCCCAGACCGGTAAAAACAACCGACAGCGCGCTGAGATGACAGATCATTGCCCAGGTGCGTTCGTCTCTGCTGATTTCGCTCACCACGACCTCCCCACAAATACCGTTTGTCTACTCGAAATGTAGACGCCAATCGGGGTGCCGTCAAACAAAAAAACAGTCAGGGCAACCAGGCGTAGCCGATCTTGGCGAACCAGGTCTGGTCCGTCCTGGTGAAACTGTTCAGGAGGTCGCCGTCTTCGGCCGCATCTGAATAACCGATAAATAGCACCGTTTGCGGGTTGACCTTGTAGGAATACAGGAGCTGGGTGGCAAGTGAGCGCGAACGGCTGTCGACTTCGTCGACATACAAAGAGGGATCGCGCTTGATGTCCTGGTGCTGCACCACCAAACGGAGAAAGCTCCGGACGTTGAACTGCCAGGTAAGCCGGATGTCACTGAGATTGGCGGTAAAAATGTTGGCACCGGTGTCACGTGTGTCCAGGGTTTGGTAGGCGTGACTCAATTCCATTTCCAGGTGTTTGCCCAGGTTCAATTCCAGCTCCGGCTCCAGCAGCAGGCTGTCGGCCAACCGGGCGTTGTCGAAATCGATCGATTCGCCCCAGCGGGCGAAGAATTCGAGCTCTTTGCCGCCAAAGGGCTTGAACTCGCCGAAGAAAAACGCAAAGGTTTCATCGAACATCACTTCGTCGAACAGACGGTCGCGGCGGCCCAGGCCAGCCTCAAGGAATGACTGCATCGGGCCTTCCACCCAGGCACTGGCTTCGATCTCGCGTTCGAGTACCTGGCCGTCCGGTGTATGCGCGATATCCCAGTCACCGCCAATCTGCATCTTCGAGAAGGCTTCGCCTGGATAAAAGGTGCGGCGCAAACCAACGACGTATTGATCGAAGCCCACCTTTGGCACAAAACCCAGATCGGCGCGAAATCCCTCCGCATAGTCGTCATAGCGCAAGTACTGGCGCCAGTTTCGTGAGCGGTGATCGTAGGCCAGGCTCAGGGCCGAACCGCTCAGAGACTGATCCTGGTCGTTATCGTCCGCGATCTGTTGTGGATAGTCGGTCTCAGAATCCAGATACTGAAACGAAACGCTATCGGCACCCGTGAAGCGATAGCGTCCGTCTATTCCGGCAACCATGTTCGAGTAGTCGTCACCGTCACGCGCAGTCAACAGCAATCCGATAGTCGAGTTTTTGCCCAGGTCACGGCGGTATCGTCCGGCCAGCACGTTGTTGTCGGCGTTCAGCGTATCGGTATCGGAGCCCTCAGAGCCCGGAAACAGCAGATTGGTCTTGGTGTCTCTGGCGGCGAATATGCCAAAGTTGTGCACGCCTTGTTTGCCGACCAGTTTGGCCCCGCCGTCCGGGTCAGCAACAGTGCGCGTGAATACCGCATCGATGCGGGTATCAAAGAAATCCGCGCCCTCGAGAAAAAACGGGCGTTTCTCGGGAAAAAACAATTCGAATTGCTCGTTTACCGACAACTGCGCGACATCGGCCTCGACCTGGGAAAAATCCGGGTTCAGGGTGGCGCTCAGGGTGAGATCCGGGGTGATACCCCAACGCACGTCAACACCGGGTTCG
>JAOTXR010000373.1 GCA_029862285.1 Gammaproteobacteria bacterium | reverse complement strand
ATTGTTGCGCTGGTCGCCTCGACTTCCTGGCGCATTTCTTCATGAAAGACGCCGGCTACGCGTTGGTGCATTTTCGTGGCTACGCGATAGAAACCTCGGTGCTTGGCCTTGTGCTGTTTGCCGTGCTCGCTTATGTCGCCATACGCCTGATTATCCGTTCGCTGACCTCGGTGTCAGATCTTGGCCGCGCCGCTGGCCGCATGCAAAAGAACCGTTCTCGGAAAAAGCTCACCCGTGGCCTTATTGAACTGGCCGAAGGAAATTACGCCCGCGGCGAACGTTTGCTCGCGGAGGGCGCCCACAAGAGCGACACACCCGTGTTGAATTACCTCAATGCAGCACGCGCCGCACAGGAACAGGGTGCGACCGATCGCCGCGATAACTGGTTGATGATGGCCTACGAAAACGACACGGACTCGAGTCGCGCGGTGCTGCTGACACAGGCTGAGCTGCAGACCCAGGACGAAGACTACGAACGGGCGCTGGCAACCTTGCGAAAACTGGAAGAACAATCGCCAGGACATCCGCAAGGCCTGGCGCTGTTGGCCACCATTTATGAGCGTCTTGGTGATTGGGACAATTTGCGTGAATTGCTGCCGCAGTTGCGCAAACGTAAAGCGATGTCCCCGGCGGAGATCGAGGCGTTGTCACAGCGGACCTGGGGCACACTGCTCGGGCAGGATAGTGCGCGCGGTGACATCATGGGTCTGCAGCGCCAGTGGCAGAACGTACCGAAGAAACTGCAGCATGATCCGATCCTGTTCCGCGACTACATCGCCGCGCTCAACCAGGCCGGTGACCAGCCGTTGGTAGAGCAGACTATTCGAAAGGCTCTCAAGAAGGGCTGGGACACAGAGTTGGTAACGCTTTACGGCGAGTTGGAGAACGTGGACGCGGGCAAGTCGCTTGCCTATGTAAAGGGCTGGCTGAAGACTCACAGCGAGGATCCGGCCCTGTTGCTGACAGCCGGTCGGCTTGCCATGCGTGCCCGGCAACCCGAAGAGGCCCTCAAATATCTCCAGAGCTGCATCAACATCGATCCGTCGCCGGCGGCCTATCAGGCGCTGGGCGCGGTACTTGCGGAGACAGGCGAAGCCGACGATGCAGCCAGTGCTTTTCGCAAGGGTCTCTCGCTGGCCACGGGGCGAATCGAGAGCAGGTTACCGACCTTGGCGTCCGGACCGGACGAACCAGCGAAAGATGCCGGCAAGTCCGACAACAGCACTGCCGAAGCCGGCTAGTTCAGGATAAACCCTCGCTGCGCCTTCTTGTTCCGGGGGCGGGCTCCCGCCGCGATTCCCTGACCACAACTTGCGACTGAAGTCGCTCCGGCTCGTGGATTAGTAGTAGTCGTAGTTGCGGGGGCGACTGCGACGGCTTTCGAGCCACTCGATCAGCGGATCCCAGGTTTCGAGATCGGGCCACGCAAGATATTCAGGCAGTTCGAAGATTCCCAGGCCACGGGTGTAAGCGCGGATATAATTTTGCGCTTCGCGCAGCACGGCAACATAAGGTACACGTTGTTTTTCGAGAAACTCGTCGAGTTCCTCAAAAATCTGAGTGTTTTCTTTTACCCGGTTCGCCACGAGTGCAATCTTCACCTGATGTCGTTCCACCTTTCCGACGTTTTTGATTTCATCGACAAATCGCGACACAGCATGCATGTCGATGGGCGATGGCATCACGGGAATCACAATCGTTCCGGCGTGCCGAACCAGGTTTGTGAGTTCTGGACCATGCGATCGTGCGGGCGCGTCGAGCACAACAATGTCGGAATTTCGGGCGAGATGACGCAAACCATCGTTGTATGCATCCAGACCGTCAATGAATGGACGATCTTCGGGTCGCAAGTCTAGCCAGTCGAGACTGGAACCCTGCGGATCATAGTCGGCGAGAGTGACTCTCTTACCCGCATCCGCAAAATATGCCGCGATGTTCGTCGCAATCGTACTTTTGCCGCATCCCCCTTTCGGGTTCATTACCATGATGTGGCGCATGCACTACCCCTTTCGTCCTGCCACCGCCGCCGGGCGCCAATTTGACAGAATGATTATCCACATCAAGGCTATCCGCTGTCTCGCTGCACTGCAACATACGGATCAGTCGATACCAAGGCGATCCCACAATGCGTCGATGCGGGCTTTGACCGCCGGGTCCATGACAATCGGCCGGCCCCACTCGCGATCTGTCTCGCCGGGCCACTTGTTGGTGGCATCAAAGCCGATTTTCGAGCCCAGACCCGGCTTTGGCGAGGCGAAATCGAGGTAATCGATCGGTGAGTTTTCGATTAGCAGAGTGTCGCGTCGTGGATCGACACGCGTGGTCAATGCCCAGACGACATCGTGCCAGTTGCGCACATCTACGTCGTCATCGGTAACGATGACGAACTTTGTATACATGAACTGGCGCAGGAACGACCAGACGCCCATCATCACCCGCGAGGCATGACCGGCGTATTCTTTACGCATGCTCACCACCGCCAGGCGATATGAACAGCCTTCCGGCGGCAGGTAAAAATCAACAATTTCCGGATACTGCCTGCGCAGCAAAGGCACAAAGACCTCGTTTAGCGCGGCTCCCAGCACTGCCGGCTCATCCGGCGGCCGCCCCGTATAGGTGCTGTGATAAATCGGCCCGGGACGCGACGTTATGCGCTCAACCGTGAACACCGGAAACAGCTCGGTCTCATTGTAATAACCGGTATGATCGCCGAAAGGACCCTCTACGGCAGTTTCACCAGGATGAATCACCCCTTCCAGG